>NZ_JAMXSA010000009.1:0-80698 GCF_024124465.1 Microbacterium sp. CnD16-F | reverse complement strand
GCGCCCGCGGCGCGGGCAGCCTCGTTCGTGGCGACGATGACGACGGGGCGTCCGCCGACCTCGCCGCCGAGCGCGACGACGGCCGCGTCGGTGCCGAGGCGCTCGCGCACCTGCAGGGCGAGCGAGCGCAGGTCGTCGGCAGACCCGACGGTGCCGACGGACTGGGCGACGACGCTGTGCGCACCGGCGCGGACAGCGGATGCCGCAAGCGTCGGGACGCGCTCGCCGAGGGCCTTGGCCTCGAACTGGGCGATCTTCTTCTCCGCGGCCTTGAGGCTCGCCTGCAGTTCCGCGATGCGCGCGGGCAACTGGTCGCGAGGGATCTTCAGCCCCGACGTGAGCTGCGACACGATCGCGCGCTCGGCGGCGAGCTCGCGGAAGGCGTCCTGACCCACGAGAGCCTCGACACGACGGTTCGACGCACCGACGGAGGACTCCCCCACCAGGTTGATGAGACCGATCTGCGCGCTCGAGGACACGTGCGTCCCGGCGCACAGCTCACGCGACCAGGGTCCGCCGATGTCGACCATGCGCACACGGTCGCCGTACTTCTCGCCGAACAGCGCCATCGCGCCGGCCGACTTGGCCTCGTCGAGGGAAAGGACGCGCGTCGTGACCTCGAGGTCGTCGCGGACCGCGTTGTTGGCGATCTCCTCGATCTCGCTGCGGGTCTCGGGCGAGAGCGCCTGACCCCACGAGAAGTCGAACCGGAGGTATCCGGCACGGTTGAGGGAGCCCGCCTGCGTCGCCCCCTTGCCGAGGGTGTCGCGGAGCGCGGCGTGGACGAGGTGGGTCGCCGAGTGCGCCTGCGCGGCCGCGCGGCGGTTGGCGGCATCCACCACCGTCGTCGCGGCGTGACCGACGGCGACCTCGCCCGTCGTCACCTCGACGGTGTGACTGACCAGTCCCGGCACGGGCTTCTGCACGTCGAGGACCTCGAGCTCGTAGCCCGGGCCGACGATGACGCCCTTGTCGGCGACCTGGCCGCCGGACTCGGCGTAGAGCGCGGTCTCGGCGAGGATCACCTCGGCGATCTGGCCCTGAGAGGCACGGTCGGCGGGTGCGCCGCCGACGAGGATGCCGAGCACGCGGGACTCGGTCTCGAGGTCGGTGTACCCCGTGAAGACCGTCTCGCCCAGCGCGCGGAAGTCGCGGTAGACGCTCGTGTCGGCCAGCTGGCCCTTGCGGGAGCGCGCATCGGCCTTCGCGCGCTCGCGCTGCTCCTTCATGAGGGCTTCGAAGCCGGAGCGGTCGACCGTGAGTCCGGCCTCCTCGGCGATCTCAAGGGTGAGGTCGATCGGGAAGCCGTAGGTGTCGTGCAGCAGGAACGCCTGGGAGCCACTGAGCGACGTCGACTGGGACGACTTCGCGGACTCGATCGAGGTGTCGAGGATCTCAGAACCGCTCGCCAGGGTCCGGAGGAACGTCGCCTCCTCCGCGAGGGCGTACTGCGACAGCCGCGCGTAGTCGGTCTCGACGATCGGGTACGACTCCTTCATGGCGTCGCGGGAGACGGCGAACAGCTCGGCGAACGTCGGACCGTCGACGCCGAGCAGGCGCATCGAACGGATGGCGCGGCGCATCAGACGGCGCAGGATGTAGCCGCGGCCGTCGTTGGCGGGTGTCACCCCGTCCGAGAGCAGCATGAGCGAGGACCGGATGTGGTCGGCCACCACGCGGAAGCGCACGTCGTCGTCGTGGTTCTCGCCGTAGCGCTTACCCGACAGCTCGACGGCCTTGTCGAGGACGGGACGCACCTGGTCCGTCTCGTACATGTTGTCGACGCCCTGCTTGATGAAGGCGACCCGCTCGAGGCCCATGCCGGTGTCGATGTTCTGCGCCGGGAGGTCGCCCACGATGTCGAACTCGTACTTCGAGCGGACGTTCGTGATCTCGTACTGCATGAAGACGAGGTTCCAGATCTCCACGTACCGGTCGTCGTCGGTCGCGGGACCACCGTCGACGCCGTAGGCCGGGCCGCGGTCGAAGAAGATCTCCGAGCACGGGCCGGCCGGGCCGGGAAGGCCGGTCGTCCAGTAGTTGGTGTCTTTGCCGAGTCGTTGGATGCGCTCTTCGGGCAGCGTGGAGTGCTCGAGCCAGAGCTTGATCGCCTCGTCGTCCTCCTCGTAGACGGTGACCCACAGATCCTTCGGGTCGAAGCCCAGGCCGCCCTCCTCCTCGGACGTCGTGAGCAGCTCCCAGGCGTAGCGGATCGCGCCTTCCTTGAAGTAGTCGCCGAACGACCAGTTGCCGAGCATCTGGAAGAAGGTGCCGTGGCGAGGGGTCTTGCCGACCTCTTCGATGTCGTTCGTGCGGATGCACTTCTGGTTGTCGGCGGCGCGCTTGTAGGGCGCGGGCACGTCGCCGGACAGGTACGGGATGAAGGGGACCATGCCCGCCACCGTGAACAGTAGCGCCGGGTCGTCGCTGACGAGGGATGCCGAGGGCACGATCGTGTGCCCCTTCTTCTCGAAGTAGTCCAGGTAGCGCCGGGCGATCTCAGCGGTCTTCATCGTGTGTCCTCAACTGCAGGCGGGATCGGTCGCATCCGCGAGGAGGCGACCGGGAGATGTGGGGGTGGTCAGTCGTCGAGCTTCGCTGCGGCCGAGCGGCCGGCGGCGGCGACGTCGGCGGCGAGGTCCTTCGCGTCGGCGACGATGCCGTCGATCTTCGCTTCCTGCGCCCGGTAGGCGTCGGCCATCCGGTCGGTGAACTCGGAGATCCGGAGATCGACCTCGGAGAGCAGCTCCTGACCTCGGGGGTCCTTGTTGACCAGGTGCGCGACGACGAAGCCACCGGCGATGCCCAGCAGGAACCAGAGGACGCTCTTCATGGGATCCATGTTAGGTGCAAAGCAGAAGGGGCGCCGGGTGAACCCGACGCCCCTTCGAACCGCTCGATCCGGAGATCAGCGCGCGGCGTAGTACTCGACGACGAGCTGGACTTCACAGGTCACGGGGACCTCGGCGCGCTTCGGGCGACGCTCGAGACGTGCCTGGAGCTTGTCGAGCTCGACCGAGAGGTAGCCGGGAACCGGAGGCAGGACCTCGGCGTGACCGCCGGCGGCTGCGACCTGGAACGGCTCGAGAGCCTCGCTCTTGGGCTTGACGTGGATCGTCTGGCCCGGCTTCACGCGGAAGGACGGGCGGTCGACGAGCTGGCCGTCGACGAGGATGTGACGGTGCACGACGAGCTGACGAGCCTGTGCGGTGGTGCGGGCGAAGCCGGCACGCAGCACGAGCGAGTCGAGACGCATCTCGAGGAGCTCGACGAGGTTCTCACCGGTCAGCCCTTCGGTGCGGCGGGCCTCGTTGAACGTGTTGCGCATCTGCTTCTCGCGGATGCCGTACTGCTCGCGCAGACGCTGCTTCTCGCGGAGACGGACGGCGTAGTCGCTGTCCTGCTTGCGCTTGGTGCGGCCGTGCTCACCGGGAGCGTAGGGACGCTTCTCGAGGTAGCGGGCGGCCTTAGGGGTCAGTGCGACGCCGAGGGCGCGCGAGAGGCGCACCTTGCGGCGGTCCTGGGACTTCGTTGCCACGAAATCTTCCTTCCATGACGTGGCCATGTCTTTCACGGCTCACGGGCGTATCGCCGTCTCTCGCCCTTCCGGACTGCACGCCGGGGCACGCCGAAAGGTGGGAAAGAGAGAAGAGGATGCCCGAAAACACGGTTTCGAGCCGATCAAGTCTAACAGACGGGCCGGATCATCCCCGGCCGCGTGCCAGATCGAGGGCGCCGGGCGGATAGAACGGCACGGACTCCTCCGACACGTCCTCGAGGCGGTACCAGCCGACGGTGGTGTCGCCGTCGAGTACGGGCAGGCGGTCGCCCCGCGGGTGAGCCTCCAGCTCGGGGCTCCGGATCGCGAAGACGTAGGCGATCTCGTGCCCCGGCCGGCCCTCGTTGTCGAAGATGTTCTCGACCACCCCGACGAGTCGGGTCTCGGTGACGGTCACCCCCAGCTCCTCGGCGATCTCGCGTCGGACGGCCGCCTCCGCGGTCTCGCCCGGCTGCACTCCTCCGCCGGGAGCGCGAAGGAACGCGGGACGGGCCGGCGTCGCGGCGTACTCCTCGGCGAGGACGTGGCCGTCGCGGATCAGCACTGCGACGGCGATGACCCGGATGCGGGGGCGTGTGCGGACGTCCGCCGCATAGGCGCGCAGCGCACGACCATAGAGGGGAACCTCGTCCGCGAGAGCGCCGAGCGCGGTCCGCAGGGCACGCGCGGGCTTGTCGTCGTCGTAGAGCGCGAGGGCCTCGAATCCTGCCGCCGCCGCGGACAGCGGGTCGGCGGGATCGATCCCCTTGAGGGCCGCCATCGCCCCGGAGGCATCGCCGACGTTCCGGAGCGAACTCGCGAGCTGGATGATCGCCTGACTGCGCAGGGGCGGGCGGAGTCCCGCATCCAGCGCGCGCCGGTACAGCGGGATGGCGGCCGCCTCCTCCCCGAGGAAGTCCTCGACCGATGCCCGCTCGAACAGGCACCGCGCATCGTCCTCCGGGCGCCCGGCGAGGGCGTCCGCCATCGCCGATCGCAGCGCTTCCGGCTTCCCGTCGTCGGCGCCCTCCCAGATGGCCTCGATGCGGCGCTCCCAGGGGTCAGTCACCGAGGATCTTCCGGATCTTCTCTAGGCGGGCGGAGATGTCGCGCTCGACGCCGCGCGACGTCGGCTCGTAATAGCGTCGGCCGCGCAGCTCGTCGGGGAGGTACTGCTGGGTCGCGACGCCCACGTCGAGGTCGTGCGGGTAGACGTAGCCCTTACCGTGACCGAGGCGTTTGGCTCCCGCGTAGTGCGCGTCGCGCAGGTGCACCGGCACCCGCCCGAAGCCGCCCGCGCGGACGTCCGCGATCGCGGCGTTGATGGCGTTGTACGCCGCGTTCGACTTGGCCGTCGTCGCCAGGTACGCCGTCGCCTCCGCGAGCGGGATGCGGCCCTCCGGCATCCCGATGAAGGCCACGGCGTCGGCGGCCGCGACCGCGATCTGCAGCGCCTGCGGATCGGCGAGGCCGATGTCCTCGGCGGCCGAGATCACGAGCCGTCGCGCGATGAAACGCGGGTCCTCCCCGGCTTCGATCATGCGGGCGAGGTAGTGCATGGCGGCATCCGGATCCGAACCGCGGATCGACTTGATGAACGCACTGATGACGTCGTAGTGCTCGTCGCCCTGCCGGTCGTAGCGCAGGAGAGCGCGGTCGACGGCCTGGGCGACGTGTTCGGCGGTGATGACCGGGGTGTCCTCCCCGGGCTCCGCCATGGCCGCGGCGGCCTCGAGCGAGGTGAGGGCGCGGCGTGCGTCGCCCGAGGCGAGGTGGACGAGCGCGGCACGTGCGTCGTCCGAGAGCTCGACGGCCCCGGCGAGTCCGCGAGCGTCGGTCACGGCGCGGTCGATCAGCATGCCGAGGTCGGCGTCCGTCAGCGGCTGCAGGGTGAGCAGGAGCGAGCGCGACAGGAGCGGCGAGATCACCGAGAACGAGGGGTTCTCGGTGGTCGCGGCGATGAGGATGACCCATCCGTTCTCGACGCCGGGCAGCAGGGCGTCCTGCTGCGCCTTGGTGAACCGGTGGATCTCGTCGAGGAACAGGATGGTCGACGTCCCGTACAGGTCGCGCTGGGTCATCGCCTCCTGCATGACCTCGCGCACGTCCTTCACGCCCGCGGTCACCGCGGACAGTTCGACGAACCGACGGCCCGACGTCCGCGCGATGGCCTGGGCGAGCGTCGTCTTGCCCGTGCCGGGCGGGCCCCAGAGGATCACCGACACGGCTCCCGTCGTCGCGCGGCCGGGGTCGGCGAGAGCCACGAGCGGGGAGCCGGGGCGCAACAAGTGCGTCTGCCCTGCGACCTCGTCGAGCGATGCGGGCCGCATCCTCACGGCCAGCGGCGTCGCACCACGGAAAAGCGCGTCACTCTGGGCCATCCCCCCAGGCTAACCGCCCCCACCGACATCGTGCCGAGGCTGCGGGGCTCCGGTTTGGAACGGATGCCGGGGACTGAATACTCTGCAGATGGCCGCGCGGGCGTGTGCGGCGCCGACGAGAGGATCACCGTGGCAGCGGGCAGGGGCAAGGGGCGCGACAGCGCGCAGGAGCGCGAGCGTGCCCGACTGTATGACGCGCGGCGCCGGTTCCACGCCTTCGTCATCCAGCGCAGGCGCCGGGACAACCTGATCGCGGGCGTCGCCGGCGGCCTCCTGATCGCCGCCTTGCTGGGTGCGCAGGTCGCCTATTACACGCTCGGGCCGGGCATGCCGGAGCCAGCGCCGACACCGACCGCGCCCACCTCCCCCACCGGGACACCCACCCCGGGACCGAGCGGGTCGCCGACGCCGTCCCCCTCGCCGTCGGGCTCGCCGACCCCCTCTCCGACCCCGTGACCGCCGTACTAGGCTGAGTCACTAATCCGACCCCCATGCGGCGCATGCCGCCGACGAGGTGACCCCCGTGAGTTCCGCCACCCCTGAATCCGCCGAGACCCAGCCGTGGGGCCGCGTCGACGACGACGGCACCGTTTCCGTCCGTGAGGGCGACCAGTGGCGTGTCGTCGGGCAGTACCCCGACGGCACCCCCGAAGAGGCGCTGGCCTACTTCGAGCGCAAGTTCGCCGACCTCGCCTCCGAGGTGACGCTCCTCGAAGTGCGCCACCGTCGCGGCGGCGCCTCCGCATCCGACCTCCGTTCCACGGCACGCACCATCCGGGAGCGCCTGGACGGTGCCGCCGCCGTCGGCGACCTGGCCGCACTCGAAGCCCGCGTGACGGCACTCGAAGGCGCCCTCTCCGAGGCGAGCGCCGAGGAGGCTCAGGCGCAGCGTGCCGCAGTGGATGCCGCGGTGGCCGAGCGCGAGTCGATCGTCGCCGAAATCGAAGCGATCGCCGCGAAGGACCCCCGCTCCATTCAGTGGAAGCAGACGACCGCGGACGTGGCCGCCCTGTTCGCCCGCTGGCAGGAGCACCAGAGCAGCGGCCCGCGCCTGCCGAAGGCCGTCGGTCAGCAGCTCTGGAAGCGGTTCCGCGACGCGCGCGCGGTGATCGACAAGAACCGCCGCGAGTTCTACTCGAGCCTCGACGAGCAGCACAAGGCCGCCCGCGACGCGAAGACCCGACTGGTCGAGCGCGCCGAGGCCCTCGCGCCGCAGGGTGAGGACGGCATCGCCGCCTACCGCACGCTGCTCGACCAGTGGAAGTCCGCCGGTCGCGCGGGCAAGAAGGCGGACGACGCACTGTGGGCCCGTTTCAAGGCCGCCGGCGACGTGCTCTACGGTGCGCGCATCGAACGCGAGAACGCCGACGTCGAGGCGTCCAAGGAGAAGATCGAGGCCAAGCGCGCACTCCTCGACGAGGCCGCCGGCGTCGCGAAGGAGAAGGACAACGGCAAGGCGCGCGCTCTCCTCACCAACATCCAGCGCCAGTGGGATGAGATCGGTCGGGTCTTCCCGCGCGACACGGAGCGCGGCCTGGACGACCAGCTCCGCAAGGTCGAGACCGCGCTGAAGGCGCGCGAGGACGAGGACTGGAAGCGCAACAACCCCGAGACGAAGGCGCGTCAGAACGACATGACGAGCCAGCTCCAGGATGCGATATCCAAGCTCGAGGACGAGCTCGCCGCCGCCGAGGCCTCGAAGGACAAGGCCGCGATCGCCAAGGCGAAGGACGCGCTCGAAGCCCGCAAGGGCTGGCTGCGCGCCCTCGGCGGCTGACCGCCTCCGACACAGCACCGACGCCGCGGCGGGATTCTCCACAGAGTCCCGCCGCGGCGTCGTCGTCTCGGCGCGGTGGCGCAGACTGCCCTCATGTGGCCGTTCCTCTACTTCGCCGATGACCGCCTGTCGACCGCTGAGTTGACCGCAGCCCGGCTGGATGGAGACCTCGTCGAGATCGGCGAGGCGTTCATGCCCGCCGATGCCGTCGAGACGCGCGAACTGCGTGCGGCCTCGTTCCGCGGGGTCGCCGGGGTCCACCGGGCCGTCACGCACGCGAGCGCGGCGTGGGTGCACGGGGCGATCCCCGAACCGCCCCTCATCCAGACCCTGCAGCGCGCCGGCCGGACGCGGGCTGCCGTCCCCCTCGACACCCGCATCCGCTTCCGCGACGTGGCCCTGCCCGCCTCCGACGTCGAGACCATCAGCGGCGTAGCTGTGACGACGCCGGTGCGGACGCTCGTCGACCTCGTCCGGGACGCCGTCGTCGGCGCCGGTCCGTCACAGCTGGTCGACGACGTACTGGCGTGGCGCCCGGAGCTCCTCGCGGATGCGCTGAGCTGGGTCGAGACCTCCGGACCTGTCCACCACAAACGGGCGGCCGCCACCGAGCTCCGGCGTCGTCAGGACGAGGTGACCCGGTAGACGTCGTACACGGCGTCGATCCGGCGGACGGCGTTCAGCACGCGGTCGAGGTGCACCGTGTCGCCCATCTCGAAGACGTAGCGGCTGAGGGCGAGGCGGTCGTTGGTCGTCTGAACGGATGCCGAGAGGATGTTCACATGGTGCTCGCTGAGCACCCGCGTGATGTCGCTCAGCAGGCCCGACCGGTCGAGCGCCTCGACCTGGATGTGCACGAGGAACACGCTCTTCGACGTCGGCGCCCACGACACCTCGATCATCCGATCGGGCTGGTCGCGCAACGCCGCCGCGTTCGTGCAGTCCGCGCGGTGGACCGAGACCCCGCTGCCGCGCGTGACGAACCCGACGATCTCGTCGCCCGGCACCGGCGTGCAGCACTTGGCGAGCTTCACGAGGATGTCGGGAGCACCCCGCACCAGCACGCCGGAGTCGCCGCCGCGCGGCGCCTTAGACCGACCGCCGGCGGGCAGGTCGATCGGACCGGTGGAGGTGTCCTCCTCCTCCGAGCGCACGAGCGCGGTGACCTTCTCGATCACGGACTGGGTCGAGACGTGTCCTTCGCCGACTGCGGCGTAGAGGGCGGTGACGTCCTCGTAGCGCAACTGGTGAGCCACCGCGGTGAACGAGTCCTGGCTCATCAGACGCTGCATCGGCAGGTTCTGGCGGCGCATCGCACGGGCGATCGCGTCCTTGCCCTGCTCGACGGCCTCGTCGCGGCGCTCCTTCGTGAACCAGCCGCGGATCTTGTTGCGCGCCCGGGTGCTCTTGACGAACGCCAGCCAGTCCTGGCTCGGCCCGGCATCCGGGTTCTTCGAGGTGAACACCTCGACGACGTCACCCGAGTGGAGTTCGGACTCGAGCGGCACGAGGCGGCCGTTGACCTTCGCGCCCATCGTGCGGTGGCCGATCTCGGTGTGGACGGCGTACGCGAAGTCGACGGGGGTCGCCCCGGCCGGAAGACCGATGACTCGTCCCTTCGGCGTGAAGACGTAGACCTCCTTCGCACCGATCTCGAACCGGAGCGAGTCGAGGAACTCCCCCGGATCGGCGGTCTCGGCCTGCCAGTCCGAGATGTGCGCCAGCCAGGCCATGTCCTGGTCGATGGCCTTGGAGTCGGCCTTGCCGCCGGCGATCTGCTCCTTGTACTTCCAGTGCGCCGCCACACCGTACTCGGCCTGCTGGTGCATCTCGTGGGTGCGGATCTGGATCTCGACCGTGCGCCCGCCGGGACCGATCACGGTCGTGTGGAGGGACTGGTAGAGGTTGAACTTCGGCGTGGCGATGTAGTCCTTGAACCGCCCGGGGATCGGGGTCCACCGCGCGTGGATCGCGCCGAGCACGGCGTAGCAGTCGCGGACCGTGTTCACCATGATCCGGATGCCGATGAGGTCGTAGATGTCGTCGAACTCGCGACCGCGGACCACCATCTTCTGGTACACGGAGTAGAGCTGCTTCGGCCGACCCATGACACGACCGCGGATACGGAGATCGCGTAGGTCCGTCTCCACGGCGTCGATGACCGTGTGCACGTACTGCTCGCGCTGCGGGGTGCGCTGCTTGACCAGCGAGTCGATCTCGGCGTAGAGCTTCGGGTGCAGGACGGCGAACGAGAGGTCCTCGAGTTCGCTCTTCGCGGTCTGGATGCCGAGGCGGTGCGCCAGCGGCGCGTAGATCTCGAGGGTCTCGCGGGCCTTCTTGGCGGCCTTCTCGGGCGGAACGAAGCCCCACGTGCGCGCGTTGTGGAGGCGATCGGCGAGCTTGATGAGGAGCACGCGGATGTCCTTCGACATCGCGACGATCATCTTCCGCACGGTCTCGGCCTGTGCCGCATCGCCATACTTGACCTTGTCGAGCTTCGTGACGCCGTCCACGAGCATCGCGACCTCGTCGCCGAAATCCGCCGTCAACTGGTCGAGCGAGTAGTCGGTGTCCTCGACCGTGTCGTGCAGGAGGGCCGCCGCGATGGCGCGAGGGCCGAGGCCCAGCTCGGCGAGGATCTGCGCGACGGCGAGGGGGTGCGTGATGTACGGCTCGCCGCTCTGACGCTTCTGCGAGGCGTGCGCCTTCGCGGCGGTGCGGTAGGCCCGCTCCACGATCGCGATGTCGCCCTTGGGGTGGTGCATGCGCACCGTGCGCATGAGCTCCTCGAGCGCGTCCCGCGAAGGGGCGCGGGAGAAGATGCGCGGCACGAGCCGGCGCAGCGACTGGCCCCCGGTCGCGGTTCCTGTCGGGGTGACCGCCTCAGCCATGCGATCGCCTCCCGTCTGTCCGCACGCGCGTGGAACTGGAGGACAATCCTACGCCCGCGCGCATCCGGCTCAGACCGCGGCGACGGCGGCCGAACGAGCCTCGACGACGCGCTGATCCCGCGCCTTGAGGTCGGACTCGTTCTCGCGCAGGAGCGAGTACAGCGGGGCCGCGACGAACAGCGTCGAGTAGGCCGCGACGATCGTTCCGACGAAGATCGAGAGGGAGATGTCGGTGAGCGTCTGCGCACCGAGCCACAGGGCGCCGATGAAGAGGATCGCTCCCGTCGGCAGCACGGCCACGACGGTCGTGTTGATCGAGCGGACGAGCGTTTGGTTCACCGCGAGGTTGACCGACTCGCCGAACGTTCTCCCGGACTTCTCCCCGTCTTCGAACGTGTTCTCGCGGATCTTGTCGAACACGACCGTCGTGTCGTACAGCGAGTACGACAGGATCGTGAGGAAGCCGATGACGGCCGCCGGGGAGATCTCGAACCCGAACAGGGCGTACACCCCGACCGTCACGACGAGCACGTCGACGAGACCGATCATCGCCGCGACGGACATCTTCCACGTGCGGAAGTACAGCGCCAGGATCAGGAACGTCAGCACGAGGAATATCGCCAGACCCCACAGCGACTGCCGGGTGACGCTCTCACCCCAGCTCGGCCCGATGAAGGACGAGCTCACGCTGTCATCCGGAACGTTGAACGCCTCGACGAGGGCGGAGGTCACTTCGCGCGTCTCCAGCTCACCCAGCTGGTCGGTCTGGATGCGCAGGCTGTCGTCGCCGACCGTCGTGACGCGGGTCGCGGCATCCGGGACCACGGACTGCACCGCATCGGTCGCGCGCAGCTGATCCGGAGAGGCGACGTCGTTGACGGTGAACTGCGAGCCGCCCGTGAACTCGATCGAGAACTGGATGGGGCGGAAGACCGGCACCAGCGCCGAACCGATCACGAGGATCGCGGCGATGAGGAACCACAACCGGCGACGGCCGACGAACGGGAAGGAGACCTTCCCCGTGTACAGGTCGTTACCGAAATCGTTCATGGAGCGCATCAGTCGTCCCCCTCCCCTGCGGAGCGGGTATCGCCGCTCTGCTGCGCGAGCTTGCGCTCGGCGATCGTCTGACGGCGCACTGCCTCGCTCCGCGATCGCGAGGACCGCTTCTCGGCCTGCGACTTGCCGCCGGCGGCGACCGGTGCGCGGAACTGCGCACGACCGCGGTACACCGCGCCGAGAGCGGTCGGGTCGAGCCCGGACAGCTTGTGCCCGCCGCCGAAGAATTTCGTCCGGGCCAGCAGCTGCAGGACCGGGTGCGTGAAGAGCACGAAGATGAGCACGTCGATGACGGTCGTGAGACCCAGCGTGAAGGCGAAGCCCTTCACGGTCGCGTCGGCGAGGATGTAAAGCACCACGGCGGCGAGGATGTTGATCGACTTCGAGATGTAGATCGTCCGCTTGGCGCGTGCCCAGCCGTCCTCCACCGCACTCGTGATCGACTTGCCGTCACGGAGCTCGTCTCGGATGCGCTCGAAGTAGACGATGAACGAGTCGGCGGTGAAGCCGATCGTCACGATGAGGCCCGCGACACCGGCCAGCGACAGGCGGAAGCCCATGCGCCAGGCGAGGATGCAGAGCGTGATGTAGGTCAGGATGCCCATCACGGCGAGCGAGGCGATGATGACCGACCCGAGCGCGCGGTAGACCACGAGCGAGTAGACCGCGACGAGGGCGAGACCGATGAGCCCCGCGACGAGGCCGATCAGCAGTTGCTGGGAACCGAGCGTCGCCGAGATCGCGTTGCTGCTCTGCACCTCGAAGCTCAGCGGCAGGGCACCGTACTTGAGCTGGTCGGCGAGGGTCTTCGACGTCTCCTGGTCGAAGTTGCCGGTGATCTGCGGCTTGCCGTCGGTGATGACCGCGTTCATCGACGGGGCCGAGATGACCTCGCCGTCAAGCACGAAGGCGAACTGGTTCTGCGGCGGCTGCAGGTTGAACAGACGCTGGCTGATCTCGCCGAAGGTCTCCGTCCCGGCGCTGTCGAAGACGATGTTGACGGCCCACTGACCGTTCTGCGAGTTGAGGCCGTTCGTCGCGTCCGAGATGGCCGAACCGTCGAGTTCGACCGGTCCGAGCAGGTACTTCGCCGACCCGTCGGCGTCGCACGTGATGAGCGGCTGGTCGGCGGGCTCCTGTGCGGCGTCGTTCGCGGGGTTCGCGCAGTCGTAGGCGAGGAACTCGGCCTGGACCTCCTCCGTCGCCCACGACAAGTCGCTGCCGTTGGTCGGCGACGGGGTGGGCGTCGCGTTCAGCGAGGGGCCCGGGGTCGGGTAGGGCGTCTCCTTGCCGTCCTCGCCGATGAAGGTGTTCGTCGGAGCGGCGGTGTAGAGCACCGCGCGCAGCTGCATCTGCGCCGAACGGCCGATGCGGTCGCGGGTCTCCTCGTCGGCGATGCCCGGGAGCTGGACGACGATCTGGTTGCCCGCCTGCGTGGTGATGTCGGTCTCACCGACACCCGAGGCATCCACGCGCTGGCGGATGATCGAGACCGCCTGCTGCATCTGGTCGGCGGTGGGCTGCGCCCCCTCCTCCGTCTGCGCCTGCAGGATGATCTGCGTGCCGCCCTGCAGGTCGAGGGCGAGCTCGGGAACCCACGAGCTCCGCTCGAA
Organism: Microbacterium sp. CnD16-F; assembly: GCF_024124465.1. Taxonomy (NCBI): domain Bacteria; kingdom Bacillati; phylum Actinomycetota; class Actinomycetes; order Micrococcales; family Microbacteriaceae; genus Microbacterium; species Microbacterium sp. CnD16-F. Next base: position 67,439 of record NZ_JAMXSA010000009.1, on the reverse strand, counting down.
CAAGTAGACGCCCGCGGCGTTCACGCCGAAGAGGACGGCCGTCAGGGCCAGGAGTCCGATCAGTGCGCGCCACGCGCGCCGGACGGGGGTGGATGAAGCCACGGAGGGAACTTTCGTGAGGGGCCGCCGGAGCGGGGAGGTCAGGCCTTGGGCTTGTCGTCCGCGTCGGGGGTGCCGTCGACCGGGCGCGGGTCGACGTCGGCCTCGTCGCGGGAGACGATCACGTCGTCGCCGGGAACCTGCTCGGTCTCATCGACCTCCGACTCCTCCTCTTCGACGGCGCGCAGGATCGCCTGGCTGTGGACCTCGACGACCATGCCCGGGGCGAGCTCGACGTGGGCAGGCTTCGAGAGGTCGGTCGGGTCGTACTCGACGATCGTCCCGTAGAGGCCGCCCTGGAGCAGCACCTTCACACCGGGCACCATCTGCAGGGCCTTCTTCTCCTGCTCCTCCTTCATCCGCTTCGTGCGACGACGCGAGCTGATGAACATGAAGACGAGCAGACCCGCCAGCAGGATGAGCAGGCCGTAGTCCGTGAAGAAGTTGCCTCCGGTGGCCTGCGTGGTGTTCTGCTGGGAGAGAAGCAACATGAACGGGTGTCCGCCTTTCGGGTGGGCACGCCGCAGCGATGCGGCGAAGAGGGTGGGAGGCCGGAGCCTTCAGCGATTATAGGTCATCGAGGGTCAGCGCCCCGTCGTGGCGGGGGATGCCCAGGTGCGCGTACGCCTCGGGGGTCGCGACGCGCCCGCGGGGGGTGCGCCCCATGAAGCCGATGCGCACGAGGTAGGGCTCGACGACCGACTCGATGGTGTCGGCCTCCTCCCCCACCGTCACCGCGAGGGTGTTGAGCCCCACGGGGCCGCCGCGGAAGCGGCGTACGAGGGCGTCGAGCACCGCGCGGTCGAGCCGGTCGAGTCCCAGATCGTCGACGTCGTACAGGTCGAGCGCGGCGGACACGTCCGCCGTCGTCGCCTGCGTCGAGGAGCCACCGTGGACCACGACGTAGTCCCGCACCCGGCGCAGCAGCCGATTCGCGATGCGGGGTGTGCCGCGCGACCGACGCGCGATCTCGGCGCGGGATGCCGCCGGCAGGTCGACGTCGAGCATCACCGCCGAACGGGCGATGACCTGCTCGAGCTCGATCGGCTCGTAGTACTCGAGGTGGGCGGTGAAGCCGAACCGGTCGCGCAGCGGGTTCGGCAGCATTCCCGACCGCGTCGTCGCGCCGACGAGGGTGAAGGGAGCGAGATCGAGCGGGATGCTGGTGGCCCCGGCCCCCTTGCCGACCATGATGTCGACCCGGAAGTCCTCCATCGCGAGGTACAGCATCTCTTCGGCCGAGCGCGCCATCCGGTGGATCTCGTCGATGAAGAGGACCTCGCCGGGCACCAGGCTCGACAGCAGGGCGGCGAGATCTCCGGCGTGCTGGATCGCGGGACCGCTCGACATCCTCAGAGGACGCTCGCTCTCGTGCGCGACGATCATCGCGAGGGTGGTCTTGCCGAGCCCCGGAGGGCCCGACAGCAGGATGTGGTCGGCCGGACGCTGCTGGATGCGGGCGGCATCCAACAGCAACTGCAGCTGCCCGCGCACCTTCATCTGACCGACGAACTCGGCGAGCGACCCCGGGCGCAGCGCGCCTTCGACGGCGAGTTCGCCCTCGTCCTCAGGAAGGCGCTGGTCGCGGGCCTCAGACACCGGTGCGTTCCGCACGTGCGGGACCGAGATGGGCGAGAGCGAGCTTGAGCAGCGCCGGCACGGTGGCTCCCGCGGGCGCCTCGGCCAGGACGTTCTCGGCGGTCTCCGTCGCGACGCGCTCGCTCCACCCCAGCGCGACGAGCGCCGCCGCCAGCTGCACGCCGAGACCCTGCGCGGCGGGGACGCCGGGCGTCGCGCGGGCCGGCGCGGTGAGCTTGCCGGCGAGCTGCACGACGATCAGTTTGGCGGTCTTCGGGCCGATGCCCGCGACGCGGCGGAAGGGCGCGTCGTCCTCATCGGCGACCGCGGTCGCGATCTGATCGACTGTGAGGGCCGAGAGCACCCCGAGCGCGGACTTCGGGCCGACACCCGAGACACTGAGCAGATGGCCGAACACATCCAGTTCGGACCGGTCCTCGAAGCCGAACAGCAGCATGGCATCCTCGCGGACGATCATCGAGGTGTGCACGAAGACCTCGTCGCCGAGGTGGAGCTGCCGCGCGTGCTGCGCCGTGACGGCGACCGCGTAACCGACCCCGTGCACGTCGATAACGACCGAGTCGGGTTCGAGGTGCAGCACACGGCCGCGCAGCGAGGAGATCATGATCCGAGCCTAAGCGAGCCTTCGGACCTATGTTCGAGCGACACACCTGGGACGTGCGGTCTCAGCGTCGCGTCGCCTTCTCAGCGGCGGCCCACGCACGCTGGGCGGGGGTGAGCGCCGCGGCGGCGCCTCCCGCGGCCGGACCGCGACGCCACGCGTGGCAGAGCGCGAGGGCCAGCGCGTCGGCGGCGTCGGCGGGCTGCGGCAGCGCGTCGAGGCGCAGCACCCGCGCGATCATCGTCTGCACCTGCAGCTTCTCGGCGTTGCCGTACCCCGTGATGGCGGCCTTGACCTCGGACGGCGTGTGCGTCGCGGCGGGCAGCCCGTGCTCGGCGGCGAGCAGCAGCGCGATGCCGCTGGCCTGCGCCGTCCCCATGACGGTGCTGCGGTTCTGCTGGGCGAAGACCCGCTCGACGGCCACGACGTCCGGCCCGTGATCGGTGATCACCGCGCGGATGCCGGCCGCGATGCTCGCGAGCCGCTGCTCGATCGGCGCATCGGTCGCCGAACGGACGACACCGACGTGCACGAGCGTGGCCGACCGATCGGCGCGCACGTCGACGACCCCCACGCCGCAGCGGGTGAGTCCCGGATCGATGCCGAGGACGCGAAGAGCGGATGCCACTCCCCCACGCTAGGCGGGAGGTGCGGCATCCGCTCGTCGGCGCGCCTGCGGAGTCAGTCCTCGTCGTCGGTTTCGAGCTCGGCCTGGACCTCGGGCGTCAGGTCGAAGTTGGCGTAGACGTTCTGCACGTCGTCGCTGTCCTCGAGGGCGTCGATGAGGCGGAAGATCTTGCGCGCGGTGTCGGCGTCGATCTCGACCTTGAGGTTCGGGACGAACTCGACGTCGGCCGAGTCGTACTCGATGCCGGCGTCGGTGAGCGCGGTGCGCACCGAGACGAGATCGGATGCCTCGGTGACGACCTCGAAGCCCTCGGCCCGCGGCTCGATCTCCTCGGCACCGGCTTCGAGAGCCGCCATCATGAGGTCGTCCTCGGTCGTCCCCTCACCGGAGACGACGATGACGCCCTTGCGCGTGAAGTTGTAGGCGACCGATCCAGGATCGGCGAGGGTACCGCCGTTCCGGGTGAGGGCCGTGCGGACCTCCGCGGCGGCACGGTTCTTGTTGTCGGTCAGACACTCGACCATGAGCGCCACGCCGTTGGGTCCGTAGGCCTCGTACATGATCGAGGTGTACTCGACCGACTCGCCGCCGATGCCGGCGCCGCGCTTGATGGCGCGGTCGATGTTGTCCTTCGGGACCGAGGTCTTCTTCGCCTTCAGGACGGCGTCGAAGAGGGTCGGGTTGCCCTGCAGGTCCGCACCACCCAGCTTGGCGGCGACCTCGATGTTCTTGATGAGCTTCGCCCACGACTTCGCACGACGCGCGTCGATGACGGCCTTCTTGTGCTTCGTGGTGGCCCACTTGGAATGTCCGCTCACGGGACTCCTCTCGGAAAAAGCGCGGGGTCCAGTCTACGACCGTGCCGACACGGGGCCGCTACGCGTCGCGCACGCTCGCAAGGAACAACTCGTGGAAACGGGTCTCGGCATCGAGCTCCGGGTGGAAGGAGAGACCGATGACCGCACCCTGGCGCACCCCCACGACCCTGCCGTCGGGGAGGGCGGCGATCGCCTCGGCCGCCGGTCCGACCTCTTCGACGACGGGGGCGCGGATGAAGGTCGCGCGCACCGGCGGCTCGCCGACCGCCGGCACCGCCAGCTCGGTCTCGAAGGACTCGACCTGGCCGCCGAACGCGTTCCGGCGCACCGTCACGTCCAGGCCGCCGAACGTCTGCTGCCCGGCGATCCCGTCCGCGAGGCGATCGGCGAGGAGGATGAGGCCGGCACAGGTGCCGTACACCGGCATCCCCTCCGCGATGGCGGAACGGATGGGCTCCTGCATCCCGAACGCGCGGGAGAGCTTGTCGATGACACTCGACTCGCCCCCGGGGAGCACGAGCCCCCGCACCTGCGCGAGCTCCTCCGGCCGCCGGACCGGGACGACGTCGGCGCCGAGCTCGGCGAGCACGCGCGTGTGTTCGCGGACGTCGCCCTGGAGGGCGAGGACACCGACGCGGGGAGCGGTCACCATCCCCGCTCGGCGAGCCGGTGCGGTGCGGCGAGGTCGGAGACGTTGATGCCGACCATCGCCTCACCGAGCCCCCGTGAGACGTCGGCGATCACCTTCGCGTCGTCGTGGAACGTCGTCGCCTTGACGATCGCCGCGGCACGTTCGGCGGGGTTGCCGCTCTTGAAGATGCCCGAGCCCACGAAGACGCCGTCGGCTCCGAGTTGCATCATCATGGCCGCGTCCGCGGGTGTCGCGACACCGCCGGCGACGAAGAGGACGACGGGCAGGGTGCCGGTCTCGGCGACCTCGGCGACGAGCTCGTAGGGCGCCTGCAGTTGCTTGGCCGCGACGTAGAGCTCGTCCTTGGGCAGCGCGGCGAGGGCGGCGATCTCCCCGCGGATCTTGCGGATGTGCTTCATCGCCTCGGACACGTCGCCGGTACCGGCCTCGCCCTTCGAGCGGATCATGGCCGCACCCTCGGTGATGCGTCGCAGGGCCTCGCCGAGGTTCGTCGCCCCGCAGACGAAGGGCAACGTGAAGTCCCACTTGTCGATGTGGTTCACGTAGTCGGCGGGTGAGAGCACCTCGGACTCGTCGATGTAGTCGACGCCGAGCTCCTGCAGCACCTGCGCCTCGACGAAGTGCCCGATGCGCGCCTTGGCCATCACCGGGATGGAGACCGACGCGATGATGTCGTCGATGAGGTCGGGGTCGCTCATGCGGGCGACGCCGCCCTGGGCGCGGATGTCGGCGGGCACGCGTTCGAGCGCCATGACGGCGACGGCGCCGGCGTCCTCGGCGATCTTGGCCTGGTCGGCGGTGACGACGTCCATGATGACGCCGCCCTTGAGCATCTCGGCGAGGCCGCGCTTCACCCGCGCGGTTCCAGTCGTGTTCGTTGGCATAGGCCAAAAGTTAGCATGACACGGACATAGACTCGTCTCATGGCAGACGATGTCCTGACGATCGGCGGCGAGACCGCCGCTGAGATCGCGGACAGCATCCGTGCCCTCATCGATCGAGGCGACCTCACTCCCGGCGCCGCGCTCCCCTCCGTCCGCGCGCTCGCCGACCTCGTCGGGGTGAACCGCAACACGGTCGTCGCCGCGTACCGCCTCCTCGCCGCCGCCGGCGCGGTCGCGACCGCCGGCCGCGCCGGTACCCGCGTCGCGCCGCGGTCGGACCCGGCGCAGGAGGGTTTCGCCGCCGACACCGTGCTGCGCGACATCGGGACGGGGAACCCGGACCCCGCGCTCATCCCGGACCCCTCGCATGCGCTGTCGAGCCTCGCGGGTCGGCCCGTCCTCTACGGCGAACCGACGATCGATCCCGACCTCGAGGCGTGGGCGTCTCAGTGGATTGCGAAGGATCTGCCCGAACGCGCCGAGCTGCGCCTCACCATCACGGGCGGCGCGGTCGACGCGCTCGAGCGCCTCTTCGCCGACGCCCTCACCCGCGACGACGCCGTCGGGCTCGAGGATCCCTGCTTCCTCTCCGCCCTCCGCACGGTAAGGATCGGCGGTTACCGGCCGGTCGCGATCCCCGTCGACGATCAGGGGATGACGGTCGCCGGGCTGCGCGCCGCGCTCGACGCCGGCGTGCGCGCCATCGTGTGCACTCCGCGCGCGCAGAACCCCACCGGTGTGAGTCTGACCGCCGAGCGGGCGGCGCAGCTGCGCGGCGTGCTGGAGCAGTATCCGTACGTCCTCGTCATCGAGGACGACCACTTCTCGATGCTCTCGCGCGAGCCGTACCACTCGATCATCGGACCCGGGCACCGACGGTGGGCCCTCATCCGCTCGGTGTCGAAGTTCCTCGGGCCCGACATGTGCCTCGCGGTCACCGCGAGCGACCCCGAGACCGCCGAGCGCCTGGCGCGCCGGCTGAGCCCCGGGTCCACGTGGGTGAGCCACCTGCTGCAGCGTCTCGTCCTGGCGCTCGTCTCCGACGACGCCGTCCTCGCCGGGGTGGAGCGCGCCGCACGCCACTACCGCGCGCGCAACGACCGCTTCGCCGCGGAACTGACGCGGCTCGGCCTCCCCACCGCGGCGTGCGACGGGCTCAGCGTCTGGGTGCGTGTCCCCGCTCCCGCCCGCGCCGTCGCCGAGCAGCTCATGCGTCGCGGGTGGCTCGCCCGTCCCGGCGACGAGTTCGTCCTCGCCGATCCCGCGGCGACCCACCACCTGCGCCTGACCGTCCACGATCTGTCCGACACCGACCTCGCGCGCCTGGCCGCCGATGTCGCCGCCTCGGCGCGAGCCATCGCGCCCTCACCGGAAGCGAGCACCGCCCCGTGAAGATCCTCTCCATCCAGTCCGCCGTCGCGTACGGTCACGTCGGAAACTCCGCCGCGGTGTTCCCGCTGCAGCGCATCGGCGTCGAGGTGTACCCGGTGTACACCGTCAACTTCTCGAACCACACCGGGTACGGCGCGTGGCGCGGCCCGCTCATCAGCCCGCAGGACGTCGCCGACGTCATCACCGGCATCGAGGAGCGCGGCGCGTTCGGCGAGATCGACGCCGTCCTCTCGGGGTACCAGGGCGGTGAGGGCATCGGCGACGTCATCCTCGACGCGGTCGCCCGGGTCAAGGCCGCCAACCCGAGCGCGATCTACGCCTGCGACCCTGTCATGGGCAACGCGAAGAGCGGATGCTTCGTGGCCCCCGCCATCCCGGTCCTACTGCGCGAGCGGGTCGTCCCGGCCGCCGACCTCATCACGCCGAACCAGTTCGAACTGGGGTTCCTCACCGGGACCGAGCCGTCGGACCTCGAGTCGACGCTCGCGTCGGTCGACGCCGCCCGGGCGATGGGCCCGTCGACGGTCCTCGTCACGAGCGTCGAGCGTCCCGACCGCCCCGAGGGGACGATCGAGATGCTCGCGGTCACGGACGACGGCGCGTGGATCGTCCGCACCCCCCACATCCCCATGAAGGCCAACGGCTCGGGTGACGTCACGGCAGCCCTGTTCACGGCGCACTTCCGCCGCACCGGCGACGCGGCGGACGCCCTCGCGCGGACGACCTCGAGCGTCTTCGACCTGCTGCAGCAGACGTACGACGCGGGTTCGCGCGAGCTCCGACTGATCGAGGCGCAGGAGGCCTACGCCCACCCGCGCATGCAGTTCGAGGTCACGCAGGTCCGCTGACGTGGCGGGGCGGCCGGCTCGTCAGATGACGGGCCAGCCGTCGGCCACGGCCTGCCGAACATCGCCGAGCAACTGCGGCAGGGCCTTCGTCTTGGCGATGATCGGGAAGAAGTTCGCGTCCGTCGCCCAGCGCGGCACGACGTGCTGATGCAGGTGCTCCGCGACGCCCGCACCGGCGACCGTGCCCTGGTTCATGCCGAGGTTGAACCCGTCGCACTTCGCGACCGTGCGCAGGACCCTCATCGCGACCTGGGTCAGCGCGCCGATCTCGGCGACCTCCTCCGGGGTCGCGTCGTCGTACGTCGCGAAGTGACGGTACGGGCAGACCAGCAGGTGTCCCGAGTTGTACGGGAAGAGGTTCAGCAGGACGTAGGCGGTTTCACCGCGCGCGACGATGAGACCCTCCTCGTCGGTCTTCCCCGGAGCAGCGCAGAACGGGCAGTCGTGCTTCAGCGGCTCGGGGCCCGCCTGGATGTACGCCATCCGATGCGGCGTCCACAGTCGCTGGAACTCGTCGGGCACGCCCGCCAGCTCGGCGGCAACCTCCACGCGGCGGTCGTCGTCCGTCATGCCAGGTCCGCCGCGGTGTTCACGAGCGTGCGGTCCGCGATCGCCGCGACGATCTTGTCGATCGCCTCGTCGACGGGGATGCCGTTGGTCTGGGAGCCGTCGCGGAATCGGAACGAGACGGTGCCGGCCGACCGGTCCTGCTCTCCCGCGATGAGCTGAAGGGGGACCTTCTGGGTCGTGTGGGTGCGGATCTTCTTCGGCATGCGGTCGTCGGAGTGATCGACCTCGGCGCGGACGCCCGTGGTGCGCAGCCGCGCCACGATCTCGTCGAGGTACGGACCGTACTCCTCGGCGACGGGGATGCCGACGACCTGGACGGGAGCGAGCCACACCGGGAATGCCCCGGCGTAGTGCTCGAGCAGGATCGCGAAGAACCGTTCGATCGAGCCGAACAGCGCACGGTGGATCATGACCGGACGGTGCTTCTCACCGTCGGGACCGGTGTACTCCAGCTCGAACCGCTCCGGCTGGTTGAAGTCGAGCTGGATCGTCGACATCTGCCAGGTGCGACCGATCGCGTCCCGCGCCTGGACCGAGATCTTCGGGCCGTAGAACGCGGCCCCGCCCGGGTCGGGCACGAGCTCGAGACCGGAACCCTCGGCGACCTCCCGCAGGGTCTGCGTCGCCTCGTCCCACAGGCCGTCGTCGCCGATGAACTTGGGGTTGCCCTCCTCCTTCGTCGACAACTCGAGGTAGAAGTCGTTCAGCCCGTAGTCGCGCAGGGTCTTCAGCACGAACTCGAGACTGTGCTCGAGCTCGCCCTTGACCTGGTCGGCGGTCACATAGATGTGGGTGTCGTCCTGCGTCATCCCCCGCACACGGGTGAGGCCGGCGAGCGTGCCGCTCTTCTCGTAGCGGTAGACCGAGCCGAATTCGCTGAGCCGCAGCGGCAGTTCGCGGTAGCTGCGTCCGCGCGAGCGGAAGATCAGGTTGTGGAACGGGCAGTTCATGGGCTTGAGGTAGTACTCCTGGCCCTCGCGCGAGACGTGACCGTCGGCATCCACCACCTCGTCGAGCACCATCGGGGGGTACATGCCGTCGGCGTACCACTGCAGGTGACCGCTTGTCATGAACAGGTCGCCCTTGGTGATGTGGGGCGTGTTCACGACCTGGTACCCGTTGGCGAGGAGGCTCTCGCGCATGTAGCGCTCGATCTCGTACCGGATGATCCCGCCCTTGGGGTGGAACACCGACAGGCCGGGCCCGATCTCCTCGGGGAAGGAGAAGAGGTCGAGGTCCTTGCCGAGCTTGCGGTGGTCGCGCTTGGCGGCCTCCTCGAGTCGGTGCTGGTAGGCGCGCAGTTCGTCCTTCGACGGCCACGCGGTGCCGTAGATGCGCTGCAGCTGCGGGTTCTTCTCGCTGCCGCGCCAGTAGGCCCCGGCGACGCGGGTGAGGTCCCAGCCGTTGCCGGCGACACGGGTGCTCGGCACGTGGGGCCCTCGGCAGAGGTCCTTCCACGCGGTCTCACCGTCGCGGGTGACGTTGTCGTAGATGGTGAGGTCGCCGGCGCCCACCTCCACCGACGCGCCCTCGGCCGCCTCCTGCGACCCGCCCTTCAGCCCGATCAGCTCGAGCTTGAACGGCTCATGGGCGAGCTCGGCGCGGGCCTCGTCATCGGTCACCACGCGGCGGACGAAACGCTGTCCTTCACGGACGATGCGCTCCATCTCCTTCTTGATGGCCTTGAGGTCCTCCGGGGTGAAGGGCTCCTCGACGCCGAAGTCGTAGTAGAAGCCGTCGGTGATCGGCGGGCCGATCCCGAGGTTCGCCTGCGGGCGGACGCGCTGCACCGCCTGCGCGAGGATATGGGCCGTCGAGTGGCGCAGGATGTTCAGCCCGTCGGGGCTCGACACGGTGACCGGCTCGACGCCGTCGAGAGAGTCGACGACCGTCGCGAGGTCCTTCAGCTCGCCGCGGATGCGGAGCGCGACGATGGAGCGGTCGGGGAACAGGGCGAAACCGTCGGCGGGAAGGGCGACATCCGCCGGGGCGATCGGATCAGACAAGGGGAGATCTCCAGAAGGTGGCTCGGATCACGGTGACTCAGCTTCGAGCGCTGTACGCGCTCCGCCCGCTCAGGCCCGCGGCGTTCGCGTGCCGGCGAGGTGGGACACCCGGCTGTTCTGCATCCTGCGAGTCTACTGGGCCGCCGGGAGGGGCGATGATGGATGCCGTGAAGCTCGCTCTCGCGGGGGTCGTCCTGCTCGCGGGCGCGATCGTCGCCGTCGCCACCGGCATCCTGCCTCTCTCCGAGCTGGGCGTGGTCGCCAAGCGCGTGCTCCCGATCCTCGCGTTCGTCGTGGCGGTCACCGTCGTCGCGGAGCTAGCGGCGAAAGCCGGAGTCTTCGACGTCACCGCGTCGTGGCTGGCCCGGATGTCCCGGGGACGCACCGCTCTGCTCTGGGCACTCGTCGTGGCCCTCGCGATCGTGACCACCGCCTTCCTGTCGCTCGACACGACCGCCGTCCTCCTCACCCCCGTCGTGATCGCCGTCGCACGCGCGAACGGGCTGCCGCCGCTGCCGTTCGCCCTCGCGACGGTGTGGCTGGCGAACACCGCGTCGCTCCTGCTGCCGGTGTCGAACCTGACGAACCTCCTCGCCCTGGCCCGGATGCCGGGGGCCGCCGACCCGACGTCGTTCGTGCTCCTCCTCGGGCCGTCCGCCGCCGTCGCCGTCCTCGTGACCGTCGCCCTCCTATGGGTCATCCATCGGCGCTCGCTGGTCGGCTCGTTCACGGTGGCCCCGCCGCCCCAGGTGAGCGACCGGGTGCAGCTCGTCGCGGCATCCGTCATCGTCCTCGCCCTGCTGCCGCTGCTCGTGAGCGGGATCGAGCCGTGGATCCCGGCGACGGTGGCGGCGCTCGCCCTGATCGGTCTGTTCGCGTGGCGCTCGCCGAAGGCTCTGGGGCTGCGGCTCGTGCCGTGGTCGCTGCTCGTGTTCGCTGCCGGGCTCTTCTCGGCCGTCGCCGCCCTCGAGGCGTGGGGCTCGGGACAGCTGGCGACGGCGGTGGCCGGATCGGGGTCGGCGCCGGTCGACCTGCTGCGGATGTCGGGAACGGCGCTCGTGACCGCGAATGCGCTCGACAACCTTCCCGCGTATCTGCTGCTCGAATCGACGGCGGACACGCCGGAGCGCCTGGCCGCCGTGCTGATCGGCGTGAACGCCGGTCCGCTCATCACGCCGTGGGCGTCGCTGGCCACCCTGCTCTGGCACCAGCGGCTCGTGGCGGCGGGAGTGCACCTGCCGTGGCGTCGCTTCATCCTGTGGGGTCTCGTGGCGGCTCCCCTCGTCGTCGCCGCGGCCACCGTCCCGCTGCTCCTGCGCTGACCTCAGAGGTGCTTCAGCGCCTCGCGACGGCTGAGCGGACTCAGCGCGTGGGCGGCAACGTAGGCGGACACCCATTCCGGGTAGGCCCGGGCGGCGTCGCGCAACGCCCAGCCGATGGCCTTGCGGATGAAGAACTCGCCGTCGCGGAGGTTCGGCTCGAGCGCGTCGGTCAGCAGGCGCAGGTCCGTCCGCTCGCGGCGACCGAGCTGGCTGAGGATCGCGAGGCGTCGCAGCCACAGCTCCTCGCTCACACACCACCCGCGCACGAGGGCGTCTCCGTCGCGGGGATGCTCGTCGAGGAGTTCGCGGATGCGGCCGCTCAGTTCGTCCGTGACGTCCCACCATCTGCCGGTGCGCACCATGTGCTCGACGAGCGGCACGATCCGCAGGTCCGCGCGGGCGGGCGGCACGGCCAGGAGCATCATGGCCGCGTACCGCTCCTCGCGATGGGATGCCGCATCCCACAGCTCCCGCGCGTCGTCGAGGATGCGCAGGGGGTCGGTCTCCCCCGCGACCGCCGCCCGCGCGATCCGTCGCGTCTCCGGCACCCGCACGCCGAGGAACGGGAGGTCGGACTTCATGTACGCCTGCTGGCCGGCCGCGCGGGACGGGTCTGCTGCGGCCCGCAGGCGGGAGCGGATCACGTCGACGCGGTGCACGTCAAGCGACGGTGAGGTCCACCTGGATCTCGCCCGCGAGCTCCTCCAGCGCGGCCGTCACCGGCGCGGCATCCGCTCCGGCCGGCACGCGGAACGCGACCGTCGCCTCGAAGAGCGTCCCGCCCGCCATCGGCGCGTCGAGCGTCCGACTGCGGAAGGTGTCGATGCTCAGCGCGTGGGCGGCGATCGCCGCGGTCACGTCGCGCACGATCCCGGGGCGGTCGTTGCCGAGGACGGTGACCTCCATCGCGCGCTCGACGGGTTCGGTCACCGAGGCCACGTGTCCGCCGTGGACGGTGACGCGCAGCATCCCGTCGAGTCCTTCGAGCGCCGTGACGAGGTCGGCCTCACGGTCGTCGTCGATCGAGACGAGCACGATGCCGGCGAAGGCGCCGGCCAGCTCGGCGAGCTCGCTGCGCTCCCAGTTGCCTCCCGCGGCCGAGACCTGCTCGGCGAGGGCGTTGACAAGTCCCGGGCGGTCGTCGCCGACCACAGTGAGCACGAGGTGGGCCATGGCGGGATCCTATCGGTCGGGATGCCGCGGCGCAGGGGCATGCGCCGCGAGACGCATGCGGCGTAGCGTGCCGCGCATGAAGGCACTCCAGTACACGCGCCCCGTACTGGGGATCGCGCAGTGAGTTGATCGAGGTGCTCGACCTCGCACGATCGGGTCAGGTGTCGGTCGAGGTGCAGCGGTACTCCCTCGACGACGGCCCGAAGGCCTATGAGGCGCTCGCGGCCGGGAAGGTGCGGGGGCGCGCGGTCATCGTCCCCTGATCGGCCGCGGGGTCGCGGTCATCCGTCGACGGCGTCGGTCACCACCGGCGCGAAGATGATGATCGCGGCCCCGACCAGGGCGACACCGGAGCCCACGTAGTCCCACACGGTGGGGCGGAACCCGTCGACGACGATCCCCCAGGCCAAGGATCCCGCGACGAACACTCCCCCGTACGCGGCGAGCACCCGTCCGAAATGAGCGTCGGGCTGCAGGGCGGCGACGAAGCCGTAGGCGCCGAGGGCGACGATCCCGAGCAGCGCGAACCACCATCCGCGGTTCTCCCGCACGGCCTGCCAGATCAGCCAGGCGCCGCCGATCTCGGCGACGGCGGCGAGGACGAACAGGACGATGATCCGGGCGGTGGTCATGTCCGCATTTTCTCAGCGACCTGTGACGACCGTGTGACACGTCCGGCCGGTGCGCGAGGATGGCCCGCGCGGGTGAGAGGATGACCGTGGAGACCGCAGCTCCGCCCTTCTGTACGCCTCGACCAGGGTCGGTTCCATGGGACTCCTCGCCTACAACAGCACCACACGCTTCGACATCGACGATCGCACTCTCGCGCATCTCGAAGCCGTCATCTACGCCAAGCTCCGCCGCGGCGAAGCCTTCCTCTTCACGTGGTCGCGGGCCGCGGGTGAAGGCACCGGCCGCACGACCGTGTGGATGAACCGGGCATCGAGCCTCGCCTTCCGCCGGCGGGGCGACGCCCGCATCCCGCTCAACCACGAGTGGGTCGAGCGCCTGATGGCTGCCGCGAACTCCCCCGCCGGACTCCACGAGCTGCCCGAGACGGAGCAGGTCGCAGCCGTCGGCTGACCCCTCGCTGCGCGGGCCCGGGGCGCCTCGGGCCCGCGCAGCGCCGCCCGCGCACAACAAAAAACCCCCGGAGAACCGGGGGTTTGTCTGTGCGCGATACTGGGATCGAACCAGTGACCTCTTCCGTGTCAGGGAAGCGCGCTACCGCTGCGCCAATCGCGCCCGTGAAGGCTGTTGAGTTGTGAGTGGAGGTGGCGACGGGATTCGAACCCGTGTGGACGGCTTTGCAGGCCGCTGCCTAGCCACTCGGCCACGCCACCGTGTGTGGTTTGACCCACGTGACGCGATCTCCCCGGAGGAAGATCCCCACACTCGAGCGGATGACGAGATTCGAACTCGCGACCCTCACCTTGGCAAGGTGATGCGCTACCACTGCGCTACATCCGCATTTCGTTCCGGATCTCTCCGGCACTCGTTAAACAGTAGACGATTCCGGGCCCAGTGCAAAACCGAGCACGCCCCGCGCGTGTCATCCCCCACACCCCCGCGCCGGTTCGGTCCGAGCCTTCCGATCCGGTATGCTCGGACACCGGCCCGAGTGTCATTCGGGCGATTGGCGCAGTTGGTAGCGCGCTTCCTTCACACGGAAGAGGTCGTCGGTTCGAGTCCGGCATCGCCCACCGAACAAGCCCCGGCAGGTCCCGGACCGCCGGGGCTTCACCCTTGTCCGGATCAGTGTGGACCGACGACCCGGGCCCGTCGAGCAGCTGAGGCGATCCCCGAGATCCAGGGGTCCCCATGCCCCGTCAGCACCACGCCCGCCTCGGTCGCCTCGAGCGCGTCGAGGGAGTGCAGCGCGGTCGCTGCATTCTTCGTGGCCGCATTCGCGACGATCTGCGGACCGCGCTTGCCGGTATACGGATCCAGAGTGACGAGCGCGTCGCCGGACAACAGGACGCCGCGCGTCGCGAAGTAGAACGCACAGTGCCCGTCGGTGTGACCGGGTGTGTGCACGACCGTGGGACGACCCGGCACATCCAGGACGCCGCCGGATGGAAGGGATGCCTCCGCGTCCACCCCGCGCACCGCCAGCGCACCCGCCGCTGCCATCCGACCGATCACAGGGATGCCGCCCGGGTGGGTGAGCAGATACGGGATCCGAGCCACGGCCGGACGATACCGGTACGGATGCCGCGCCAGCCGACGATCATCCGGGTGGACACGCACGGGGACCCCCGACGCCCGCAGTCCGTGAGCGAGGCCGACGTGGTCGAAGTGCGCGTGTGTGAGGAGGACGGCATCGATGTCCTGGCGTCGCAGGCCCAGGTCGCCGAGGAGGACGTCGAGGACCCTTCCCGTCGCCGGCAGTCCGGCATCGACGAGCGTCACGCCGTCGGTATCCCTGATCAAATAGCAGTTCGTGGCCGCCACTGTCATACGGAAGAATCCGGGACGATCGTCCACCCAGGCCGTCGACGCCTTCATCCCTCCGGCCCCCGACCCGCGTCGAACTCGCCGCGCTAACGATCCTCCGCTTCCTGGAGCAGCTGCTCGTCGAGGATCGCGATCGCTTCGGGATTCGAAAGCAGCGGCTCACAGTCGGGACCCCGACCGGCGAGCTCACCCCGCAGGACCCATGCGAAGTGGTCCGGGTTCTCGTCCTGCAGATGCCGATACTGCGACAGCTGGCGCGCGAGCCAGTCCTCGAGCGGCCGGGTCCACCAGCTTTCGGCGTCCAGCGGATTGACCGAGAGTCCCGGCAGTCGGAGCCCGCTCTCGGTATCGATGCTCGTCCGCTCCGCATCCTGCACGGGGCCTTCCGACCAGCGCACGTGAAGGCCCGGGCTGGCGCGCACCAGAGCGGCGAGTTCGGCCAGGCGGTGGATGACGAGCAGGGTGGAGGTGGGACGATCGGCGGCCGCGGACATGCGACGCAACGTACGGATCGGCGTGCACCGCCCGGAGGGCCTTGACATCGCCGCTCCGCGCCGTCGCCGTGTGGACGGCGCGGACCAGCGATGCAGTTCCTCAGTTGGCGAGGATCACCTCCGCCTCGGTGAAGAACTCGCTCACCGCGGCATCCACGGTCTTCGTTCCGAGACCGAGCTCCTTTTCGAGATCCCAGAACTTCTGCTCGAGGGAGCCGTAGCCCACCACGGCCGCCGGGGGGCGTCACCGATGGGGTTCGACACGGATTCGATGTCGTCGGCGACCTGCTGATCCGGACCTTCGAGCGCTGCGCCCTCGAGCTTGCTCGTGGATGCCGGGAATCCCAGGGTCGTACCGAAGATCTCGCCCGCCTCGGGGCTGTTGACCACGTGATCGAGGAACAGGGCTGCGGCTTCGGGGTGCTCTGTGCGCGAGGAGATCGCCACCTGTAGGCCGCCCTGTCGGTACAGGTCCTTCGCACCAGGCTCCGCCGCCGGAGACGGGTCGGCAAGCGCAGGCAAGCGCTTCCCCGCCAACCTAGGGCGGAAGACGGAACGAGCGCAAGACTCCAGCCCCTGCACAGAGGAGGGGGCGCCGCGGATGGTCCGCGGCGCCCCTTCGGTGCGAGGTGCGTATCAGTCGACGAGAGCGTAACCCTCTTCGCCGTGGACGACGGTGTCGATGCCGGCGATCTCGTCCTCGTTCTTCACCCGGAAGCCGATCGTCTTCTCGATCGCAAAGCCGATGACGAAGGCGACCACGAACGAGTAGATGAGGACCGCGAAGGCGGCGACGGTCTGCGAGATCAGCTGGCCCGCGTCACCACCGGTGAACAGGCCGGTGCCGGTCGCGAAGAAGCCGAGGTACAGGGTGCCGATGACACCGCCGACGAGGTGCACGCCGACCACATCGAGCGAGTCGTCGTAGCCAAGCTTCCACTTCAGCTCGATCGCGAGGGCACAGACCGCGCCGGCGATGACACCGAGCAGGAGCGCCCATCCCGGCGCCAGAGCGGCGCACGCGGGGGTGATGGCGACGAGACCGGCGACTGCACCGGAGGCTGCCCCGACCGACGTCGCCTTGCCGTCCTTGAGCTTCTCGACGAGAGTCCAACCCAGGATCGCGGCGGCGGTGGCGCCGAGCGTGTTGATGACGATGGTGCCCACGGCCTGGTCCTCGGTGCCGAGCAGACCGAAGGTGCCCTCGGCACCCGCGTTGAAGCCGAACCAGCCGAACCAGAGGATCGCGGCACCGAGCATGACGAGTGGCACGTTGTGGGGCTTGTGGATGCCCTTCTGGAACCCGACCCGCTTGCCCAGAACCAGCGCGAGGGCGAGAGCGGCTGCACCGGCGTTGATGTGGACAGCGGTACCACCGGCGTAGTCGATGACTCCGGGCAGCCCCGTGTTGTCACCCCAGTTGAAGATCCAGCCGTCGCCCCACACCCAGGCGGCGACGGGGAAGTAGACGACCGTTGCCCAGATGCCCGCGAAGATCATCCACGCGCCGAACTTCGCGCGGTCGGCGATCGCGCCCGAGATGAGGGCCACCGTGATGATCGCGAAGGTGGCTCCGTATGTGGCGCCGACGAGGGTGTCGCTGTCCGCCGCGGCGAGCCCGAAGTCGACGAACGGGTTACCGGAGAAGGCGAACGTGCCTCCGCCGAGGCTCATGTTGAACCCGAACAGGATCCAGAGGACGCCGATGAGACCCATGGCGCCGAAGCTGAGCATCATCATGCTCACGACGCTCTTGGCCTTGACGAGACCCCCGTAGAAGAACGCGACGCCCGGCGTCATGAAGAGTACGAGGGCTGTCGCGGCGACAGACCACGCGAGGTTTCCGCTGTCCATGAAGTTCCTCACTCATGTGTTGTGTAACTCGGTCCCGGCGCGCCTGTTCATTCGGGTAGGCAGCGCTGTCGGGCGCGATCAGTTTGGCGCCGTCGAGTTTCCGCGGCGGGATGCGTCGTGTTTCGCGCCGGTTACGAGCGGGTCGAGCAGGTAAACATCACGTTTCCCGCCTCTGCGAGTGAGGCGTCCTGCGCCTTACGAGTGGGTGAGAGCCACCAGGCGCGAGACGGCGCGGAGGTACTTCTTGCGGTATCCGCCCGCGAGCATGTCCTCGCGGAACACGGAATCGAGCGGAGTCCCGGTGGCGCGGATCGGGATCTGCGCGTCGTACGCGCGGTCGACGAACGCCACGAAGCGCAGGGCGGCGGACTGGTCGTCGAATCCGACCACGTTCCGCAGGCCGATGGTCCCGATCCCCTCGATGAGGCGGATGTACCGCGACGGGTGCACCGAGGCGAGATGGCGGATGAACGCCCCGAAGTCGTCATCGGAGACGAGAGCGGATGCCGCGGCATCCGTCATCGCGCTCTCGTAGGCGACGTCGTCGAGGACGACCGCGTGACCGTCGACGGCGCGCTGCCGGTAGTCGGTGCCGTCGATACGAATGGTCTGGAAGTGCTCCGCCATCGCGTGGATCTCGCGGAGGAAGTCCTGCGCGGCGAACCGCCCCTCCCCCAGCGCGTTGGGCGGGGTGTTGGAGGTGGCGGCGAGCTTCGTGCCGGTGGGGACGAGCTCGGCGATGAGTCGCGTCATCACCATCGTGTCGCCCGGATCGTCGAGCTCGAACTCGTCGATGCACAGCAGGTCCGCGCCGCGGAAGAGTTCGACGGTCTTCTGATAGCCCAGCGCCCCGACCAGCGCGGTGTACTCGATGAACGAGCCGAAGTACTTCCGGCGTGCCGGCATCGCGTGGTAGATCGCGGCGAGCAGGTGGGTCTTGCCGACGCCGAAGCCGCCGTCGAGGTACACGCCCGGCTTCATCGGCGCTTCGCGCTTGGCGCGTCGGAAGAAGCCTCCCCGCGCGGCGGGTGCCCCACGACCCGAGCTGAAGACCTCGAGCAGGTCCTTGGCCTCCTGCTGCGAGGGATAGGCCTCGTCGGCGCGGTAGGTCTCGAAGGTGGCCCCGTCGAACTGCGGCGGCGGCACGAGAGCGGCGACCATCTCGGCACCGCTCACCTTCGGATCGCGTTCGCTCAGGTGCGTGGTTCCGGAGGAGGTGAGGGGCACCCGACCAGCCTAGCCGCCGGGCGCAGTCCCCTTCGCGGCCCGCAGCGCGTGCGAGGATGGCGGCGTGTGGGTGACCGAGGTGCTGCCGTCGACCGGGGAGCGGGTGGATGCCGCGACGCCCGAGGGGCGCGCATGGTTGGCCGACCGGTACGCGCCGGCCGCGGACGCCTGGGTCCGCCTCAACATGATCACCTCCTTGACGGGGTCGGCCGTCGGCCCGGACGGCACGAGCGACACCCTCACGAACCGCACCGACCGCGCGATCCTCGGCGTCATCCGCGCGGGCGCGGACGCCGTCGTCGTGGGAGCGCAGACCGTGCGAGCCGAGGGGTACGTCCTCCCCCGTCGCTCCCGCCTCGTGGTCGTGTCGCGAGCGGGTGACCTCGCCGGGCACCGACTCGAACCCGCCGCGGACGGACCCGAAGACCAGGTGCTCCTCCTGCTGCCCCCGGACGCGCCGACCCCGCGCCCCGTGCCCGGTGTCACCCTCGTCCGCGTCACGCTGGACGACGGACGGATGCCGGTGCCCGGCATCCTTTCCGCACTCGCCGACCGCGGCATCCGACGCATCGTCTGCGAGGGCGGCCCGTCGTTGGCCGGACAGTTCGCCGCGGCCGAGGTCGTCGACGAGTACTGCGTCACGGCAGCGCCCCGGTTGGTCCCGAGCGCCGGACCGTTCCTGCCGCTGGCGGACGCCGTCGACACGACACCCGCGGGCGTGCTCGTCGACGACGACGGATTCAGTTACCTGCGTCTGCGTCGCCGGTGAGGTCCCGCGCCGACAGCCAGTCGCGGATGTCCGAGGTCCAGCGCTCCTCGTCGTAGTTCCACAGCTTCGTGTGCCGGGCCCCCTCGAACTCGTCGAGCGTGACGAGGTCGGGACGTCGATCCCGCAGCGCACGGGAGGCCGCCGGCGGCACGAAGTCGTCCGCCGCGCTGTGCAGGATCAGGATCGGCGCGACGAGCTCGTCCGCGCGGGCGAGGACGTCGAGACGGTCCCACGGGATCGGGTCGCCCGCCCCCGTCAGCGACGACGCCCACGGGCGGGTCAGCGCGTCGAGGGCGAGATGCGTCAGCGGGCGCGGGATGCGGGTGAGGTCGGCGTGATGCGTCAGCACGCGGCGCCAGTCGACGACGGGCGAGTCGAGGATGACGCCGGCGATGAGGTCGCGGTGGGCGGATCCCGCCGCCAGCTGCAGCGCGATCGCGCCGCCCATCGACCACCCCATGAGGATGATGCGCCGCGCCCCGGCGCGGCGGGCGTAGCCGATCGCGCGGTCGACGTCGCGCCACTCGGTCGCGCCCAGTGCCGAACTCCCTCCGCGGCTGCGGGGAGCGTCGGCATCGTTGCGGTAGGAGGTGAGCATCGAGGTGATCCCCGCGGCATGGAAGACCGGCACGGCACGCAGGGTCTCCGCACGCGTCGTGCCGCGTCCGTGGATGTGCACCGCCCAGACGTCGCTCCCGCCGTCCGCGGGGAACACCCACGCGGGGCACGACCCGAGCGAAGTGCTGACCGAGACCTCCTCGAACGGGAGATGCAGTTCGGCGGGATCGGAGAAGTACCACCCGCTGAAGGCTGCGGCGGCGTCGAGGCGATCCGACTCGTCGATCTGGGTGAGGAGCTTCCGGGTGACGGTGTCCGTCCCCGCGGCGAGCACGGTGCCGAGCTTGATGTAGCTCTGCGTCCCGGTGGTGAACAAGCCGTAACGCCCCGGCAGGACCGTATCCGCCGAGCGTGAGAGCGTGATGGTCTGCGCGGCGACGTCGACGTCGACGAGGGTCGTGTCCGGCACCCGAGCGGAGAGCGTCACGACGCGCCGCGCGACGCGACCGGCGAGGAGCGCGAGCAGTCCCGTCGTGCTGACGAGCGCCGTGGTGAGCGCGACGACGGTGCTGCGCATCGTGGGAACGGTCCCGGGTCGGGCCGCGTCGGGGACGGCGCGCCTGGAAGCCTTCATGGTGCCCTCACTCTAGTCTGTCGCCGTGACCGAACCCCCGACCGGGACGCCGGAGTTCCTCGCTGTGAGCGACGCGTTGCGCGCCCTGCACTTCCGCGAGGACTTCGTCGTTCGTGAGATCGCCGCACCGGCATCCCTCGCCCCCGAGGCCATCGCCTTCGCGGGCGACGTGCGTCCGGACGACGACGGTGAATCCCCTTACGGGACGGGCCGGATCGTCATCCTCCATGACGCCTCGGAACCGGATGCCTGGGGCGGCCCCTGGCGGATCGTCTGCTTCGCGCAGGCCCCTCTCGAACCCGAGATCGGCACCGATCCCCTGCTGGCCGACGTAGCCTGGTCATGGCTGGTCGATGCCCTCGCAGCGCGTGGAGCGACGTTCCACGCGGCATCCGGCACAGCGACCAAGACCCTCTCGAAGGGTTTCGGGACGCTGGCCGCCGAGGGCGACGGTGCGCAGATCGAACTCCGCGCGTCGTGGTCCCCCGACGGGGATCCGACCGGTCACATGGACGCCTGGGGCGAGCTGGTCTGCATGTTGGCAGGACTCCCCCCGGGTTCGGAGAACATCGCCGTGTTCGGCGGACAGCGGAGTACACGTGGCTGAATACGAGGTCATCGCCGATCTGGATGCGGCGGCGGCCGCAGCGTCGCGCCTGGCGGCCGGTCACGGTCCCGTGGCCGTCGACGTCGAGCGGGCGTCGGGCTTCCGCTACTCGCAACGCGCCTACCTCATCCAGGTCTACCGGCGCGGCAGCGAGGTCTTCCTGTTCGACCCGCCCGCGATCGGTGACCTCTCCGCCCTGCAGGCGGCGATCGGCGACGAGGAGTGGGTGCTGCACGCGGCCAGCCAGGATCTGCCGTCGCTGCGCGAGGCCGGACTCGAGCCGCCCCGCATCTTCGACACCGAACTCGCCGCCCGACTGCTCGGTCACGACCGGGTGGGTCTGGGCGCCGTCGTCGAGGACACGCTCGGCATCACCCTGGCCAAGGCGCACTCAGCGGCGGACTGGTCGACCCGGCCGCTCCCCCAGGGGTGGCTCGAGTACGCCGCGCTGGACGTGCTGCACCTGATCGACGTCCGCGACGCCCTGGCGACCGAACTCGATGAACAGGGCAAGACCGCCTTCGCCCAGGAGGAGTTCGAGGCAGTGCGCACCCGCGCCCCCAAGCCGCCGCGCGAAGAGCCGTGGCGCCGGCTGAGCGGGCTCCACACGGTGCGCGGTCGCCGCGCGCTCGCCGTCGCCCGTGCGCTGTGGCAGGCCCGCGAGGACTACGCCCGCGAAGAGGACGTCTCCCCGGGCCGACTCGTGCCCGACCGCGCGCTCGTCGCGGCCGTCATCGCAGACCCCGCGACCAAGCAGGACCTCGCCCGCGTGAAGGAGTTCACGGGACGCGCGAGCCGCAGTCAGCTGGACCGCTGGTGGGCGGCCATCGAGGCGGGGCGCGCAGATCCCGCCCTGCCCGCCGAGCGCGGCCCGGGTGACGGGATGCCGCCGCCCCGGGCATGGGCCGATCGCAACCCCGCGGCGGACGCGCGCTTGAAGGCCGCCCGGCCTCTCGTGGAGGCGCGCGCCGAAGAGCTGGGGATGCCGACGGAGAACCTCCTGACGCCCGACCTGCTCCGCCGCGTGGCCTGGCATCCGCCGGCCGAGGTGACGGCCGAGTCGATCGGCGATGCCCTCGGGGAGCTGGGCGCGCGCCCGTGGCAGATTGCACAGACTGCACAGGTGATCGCCACGGCCTTTGTCGATTCCGTGCAGGTGCCCGACGCGGCATCCGAGACCGCTTCGTAGGTTCGACCCAACCGATTTTCGCGGTATCGCGGCCTCCTTAGGCTGGGTGGGAACCCAATCATTGGAGGCAGTGTGGCCGAGCTTTCGGACGTCTATTTCGTCGACGGAATGCGCACCCCGTTCGGGCGTGCGGGCGAAAAGGGCATGTATTGGAACACGCGCGCCGACGACCTCGCCGTCAAGGCGACGATCGGCCTCATGGAACGGAACCCCGACGTCCCGGCTGAGCGCGTCGACGACGTCGCGATCGCCGCGACGAGCCAGACCGGCGAGCAGGGGCTGACCCTGGGGCGGTCGGTGGCGATCCTCGCGGGGCTCCCGCAGACGGTCCCCGGCTTCGCCATCGACCGGATGTGCGCGGGCGCCATGACGAGCGTCACCACGATGGCCGGGGCGATCGGCGTCGGCATGTACGACGTCGCGCTCGCGGGCGGCGTGGAGCACATGGGGCACTACCCGATCGGCGGCAACGCCGACCCCAACCCGCGGTTCGTCGCCGAGAAGATGGTCGACCCCGGCGCCCTCAACATGGGAGTCACGGCGGAGCGCATCTTCGACCGGTTCCCGCAGCTCACGAAGGAGCGATCCGACCGGTTCGGCATGCTGAGCCAGCACAAGGCGCAGGCCGCCTACGAAGCCGGCAAGTTCCAGCCCGACCTCGTCCCCGTCGCGGTGAAGGATGCCGCCGGCGCGTGGGGACTCGCGACCGAGGATGAGGGCCGTCGTCCGCAGACGACGATGGCCGACCTCGCCGCCCTCAAGACGCCGTTCCGCCCGCACGGTCGCGTGACGGCCGGCACCTCCTCCCCGCTCACCGACGGCGCGACCATGTCGCTCCTCGCCGGCGGCGGCGCGGTCAAGGAACTGGGGCTCACGCCGAAGATGCGGATGGTCTCGTTCGCCTTCGCGGGCGTCCAGCCCGAGATCATGGGCATCGGCCCGATCCCCTCGACCGAGAAGGCGCTGAAGAAGGCGGGCCTCACGATCGACGACATCGGCCTGTTCGAGCTGAACGAGGCCTTCGCCGTGCAGGTCATCTCGCTGCTCGACCACTTCGGCATCGCCGACGACGATCCGCGCGTGAACCCCTGGGGCGGCGCGATCGCGCTCGGGCACCCGCTGGCGGCATCCGGTGTCCGCCTCATGATCCAGCTGGCGGCGCACTTCGCGGAGCGACCCGACGTCCGTTACGGCCTCACCGCGATGTGCGTCGGCCTCGGACAGGGAGGCTCCGTCATCTGGGAGAACCCGCACTACAACGGCAAGAAGAAGAAGTGAGGCAGCCGACCATGACGAACTACGACCGGATCGACTTCTCGCCCCTTCTCGCCCTCTCCGACAGCGAGGTCGTGACCCACTCCCCCGTCCGCGACATCACGCTCGCCAGTGGCAAGGTCCTCGCCCTCATCACGCTCGACAACGGCCGCGACCACACCCGCCCCAACACGCTGGGCCCGGCGACGCTCACCGAGCTCGGCGCGACGCTCGACACCCTGGCGACGCGCGCGGCCGCGGGCGAGATCGACGCCGTCGGCATCACCGGCAAGCAGTACATCCTCGCCGCCGGCGCCGACCTCAGCGAGGTCAGCAACGTCGGTTCGGTGGAGAACGCGCGACTCATCGCCCAGCTCGGCCATCACGTGCTCGGCAAGCTGTCCGACCTCGGCGTGCCCTCGTTCGCGTTCGTGAACGGGCTCGCGCTCGGCGGCGGCCTCGAGATCGCGTTGAACTCGACCTACCGGACGGTGGATGCCTCGGCTGCGGCGATCGCCCTCCCGGAGGTCTTCCTCGGGATCATCCCCGGCTGGGGCGGCGCGTACCTGCTGCCGAACCTCATCGGCATCGAGAACGCTCTCGAGGTCGTCATCTCGAACCCGCTGAAGCAGAACCGGGTGCTCAAGCCGCAGCAGGCGTACGACCTCGGCATCATGGACGCGATCTTCCCCGCCTCGAGCTACCTCGAATCGTCGCTGCGCTGGGCCGACGACGTCCTCACCGGCGCCGTCAAGGTCGAGCGTAAGAACGTCCCCGGCAAGATCGAGCGCCTCACCAAGTGGCCCATCGCGATCAAGATGGCCCGCGGCATGCTCGAGTCGAAGATCGGAACGGTGCCCCGGTCGCCGTACGTGGCTCTCGACCTGCTCGACAAGGCCAAGAGCGGCACCAAGGCCGAGGGCTTCGCGCGGGAGGATGAGGCGCTCGCCTCGCTCGTCACGGGCGACCAGTTCGCGGCATCCATGTACGCGTTCGACCTCGTGCAGAAGCGCGCGAAGCGGCCGGTCGGTGCGCCCGACAAGGCTCTCGCGAAGAAGGTCACGAAGGTCGGCATCATCGGTGCGGGACTCATGGCCAGCCAGTTCGCGCTGCTGTTCGTGCGCAAGCTGCAGGTGCCCGTGCTCATCACGGACCTCGACCAGGCGCGCGTCGACAAGGGTGTCGCGTACATCCACGACGAGATCGGCAAGCTCGAGGCGAAGGGCCGGCTCGACGGCGACACCGCCAACAAGCTGCGCGCCCTCGTGACCGGGACGACGGACAAGTCCGCGTACGCGGACTGCGACTTCGTCATCGAAGCCGTCTTCGAAGAGGTCGGCGTCAAGCAGGCCGTCTTCGCCGAGATCGAGGCCGTGGTGGCCGAGGACGCCATCCTCGCGACGAACACCTCGTCGCTGTCGGTCGAGGAGATCGGCGCGAAGCTCGCGCACCCCGAGCGGCTCGTCGGCTTCCACTTCTTCAACCCGGTCGCGGTCATGCCGCTCATCGAGGTCGTGAAGACGCCGAAGACTTCGGATGCCGCCCTGTCGACCGCCTTCGTCGTCGCGAAGGGCCTCGGTAAGAACGCGGTCCTCACCGCTGACGCGCCCGGCTTCGTCGTGAACCGGCTGCTCGCCAAGGTCATGGGCGAGGCGGCCCGCGCCGTCTACGAGGGCACACCCGTCGCCGACGTCGAGAAGGCGTTCGCTCCGCTGGGCCTGCCCATGGGACCGTTCCAGCTCATCGACCTCGTCGGCTGGAAGGTCGCCGCGCACGTGCAGGACACGATGGTGCGCGCCTTCCCCGATCGCTTCTACGCGAACGAGAACTTCCACGAGCTCGCCGCGCTCGACGCGGTCGTCGAGAAGGACAAGGGGGGCCGGGTGACCGGCTTCACGAAGGCCGCCGAGAAGGTCGCGAAGAAGGCGACCGGATCGACACCGGCATCCGCTGAGGAGATCCTCCGCCGGGTGCAGGACCGCCTCGCGCAGGAGATCAAGCTCATGCTCGACGAGGGCGTCGTGCCCGAGGTCGAGGACATCGACCTCTGCCTCATCCTCGGCGCGGGTTGGCCCTTCATCGACGGCGGCGCCACGCCGTACCTCGACCGCGAGGGAGCCAGCGAGCGGGTGTTCGGTGACACGTTCCACCACCCGCCGATCCGCGGCATCGCCTGATCGGACGGCAGGACGGGAGCGGCCCCGGGGTGGATCCCCGGGGCCGCTTCCGTGGGTCAGCGTGCCTCGAGCACCGCCTGGGCCGCACGGACCCGCAGGTCGCGCGCCAGGTGGTCGCGCTCCTCGAGGACGATGCGGCGGAGCGAGCCCGGCGCGTCCGGATGCGCGGCCAGCCACGCGTCGACCGCCACGGTGTCCTCCGTGGCGGGGAACAGCCCGCGCACCAGACGCGCCGCGATCTCGATGCTGCGCGAGCGCCAGACCGGCAGGATCCGGGCGAAGTAGTCGTCGTCGAACGCCGTCACGAGCGGCCGGCTCGCGCCCGCCCGGACGCCCCGGATGACCGCGTCCAGATGATCGTTCGTCAGCGTCGGGTCGTCCCACGCCGCGCGCCACGCATCGGCACGGACGGATGCCTCGGGCCGAGCCGAGAGGGCGGCGAGACGCGCCGTACGGCCCGACGACGTGGCATCCCGCGCCGCCTCCTCCTCGATCCGCCTCGCGTCCGCCCGGCCCGAGGCGGCGAGTCCGAACACCCACCCCCAGCGCAGGTCGGGGTCGAGCGCGAGCCCCTCGGGAGTCGGGGCCCGACCGTCGAGGATCGCCGTCATCAGCTCGGCGCGAGCGTCCGACAGCTCAGCGGCCACCCCGACGGCACGCGCCCAGATGAGTTGCGCGTCCGAACCCGGGGCCGCGGCGTCCATCGCGGCCCCGGCGGTGTCGAGCCACGCGTCCGCCGCCGCGGCACGGGCGGCGTCCGGGACGTAGTGGCGGACCGCGAAGGCCGCGTGCGCGAGGACGTCCGCCAGCAGGGCGGGGTGCGGTTCCTGCGGCGCATGCCGCGCCGCGATGGCGAGGTAGACGGATGCCGCGAGCTCGCCGTCCCGGACGGCGTTCCACAGCGCAGCCCAGACGACGCCCCGCGCGACCGCATCCGGCATGGTCGACAGACCCTCCTGGACCGCGGCGAGCGACCGGTCGTCGAGCCGCACCCTCGCGTACGACCGGTCGTCGACGTTCGCCACGACCACAGCGGCGTCGGGGAGGACGGGGGCGGTCACGACCGTCCGCTCCCCGAACAGGTCGACGGCGACGTCGCCGCGGGCCACGAGTCGCCCGCCCTCGTCGTCCCAGAGCCCGACGCTGACGGCATGGGGCCTCGCGACGTCCTGCGCGACCGCGAGGGGGGCGCGCTCGGTCGTGAGGGTGGGCAGACCCGTCGTCTCGAGCCACGCAGCGCTCCACGACCGCAGGTCGCGGCCCGAGGCCTCTTCGAGAGCCGCCAGGAGGTCCTCCAGCGTCGTGTTGCCGTAGGCGTGCGTCGCGAAGTAGCGGCGCGCTCCGCGGAAGAACGCCTCCTCGCCGACGAAGCCCACGAGCTGCTTCAGGACCGAGGCGCCCTTGGCGTAGGTGATCCCGTCGAAGTTGAGCTTGGCCGCCTCGAGATCGGGGATGTCGGCGACGATCGGATGCGTCGTCGGCAGCTGGTCCTGCGCGTACGCCCAGCCCTTCCGCCGGCTCGCGAAGGTGATCCAGGCATCCGGGTGGAGCCCCGTCGCGACGTTGGCGTGGGTCCCCATGAAGTCGGCGAACGACTCCTTGAGCCACAGGTCGTCCCACCACCGCATCGTCACGAGGTCGCCGAACCACATGTGGGCCATCTCGTGCAGGATCGTGTTCGACCTGGCTTCGCGCTGGGCCGCCGTCGCCGCTCCCCGGAAGACGTAGGCCTCGGTGAAGGTCACCAGTCCGGGGTTCTCCATCGCGCCGAGGTTGTACTCCGGGACGAAGATCTGGTCGTACTTGCCCCACGGGTAGTGCTGGTCGAACGCGCTCGTGAAGAAGTCCAGACCGCGACGGGTGATGTCGAGGATTTCGTCCGCGTCGAGGTGCTCCGCGAGCGAGGCGCGACAGAGCACCCCGAGGTCGACGCTCTGGCGCTCACCGCGCCACACACCGTCCACGCGGTGATACGGGCCCACCGCGACCGCGGTGACGTAGCTCGAGAGCGGCGGCGTCTCGGCGAACGAGACCCGGACGCCGCCGTCGACGTCGGTGCGCCCGGTCTCCGCACCGCCGGAGAGGATGACACCGTCGCCCGCGGCCGTGACGTGGAAGGTCCACCGCGCCTTCAGATCGGGCTGCTCGAAGCAGGGGTAGACCCGGCGGCTGTCGGCGGGCTCGTACTGCGTGTAGAGGTACACCGCGCCGTCGACCGGGTCGGTGAAGCGGTGCAGACCCTCACCCGACCGGCTGTACCGGCCGCGCGCGCGGATCCGCACCGTGTTGCGTTCGGCCAGGCCCGTCAGTCGGATGCGGGCGCCGTCCCAGTCGACCTTTCGGGTCTCGCCGTTGATCTCCACCTCGTCGACCGACGCGCCCAGGAAGTCCACCCAGGTCTCCGAGGTCGCCGCGTCGAAGCGGAGGATGCTCTGCGTCTCGAAGTCCTCGCGCGCCGGGTCGGACGCCGATCGCACGTCGAGGTCGACCTCGATCGTCTCGAGCGTGACGACGGATGCGCGGGCCGCGGCATCCTCTCGACTCAGGTTCTCATCGCCGGGATGCTGCGGTGTCTGCATCCCTCCATGCTGTCACGCAGGGGCGACGTCAGTCCGACGCGGAGTCGGCGGGGCCGCGCAGCTCGACGTCCTGCGAGGACCACACCGCGTCGTCGGTCGATTGCCGGGCGATCGGCACGCGCGTGCCGAGGACCTGAGCGACCACGTCCTGCGCGATCTTCGGTGCCGTGAGCCCCGCATCCGCGAGGATCTGCTCGCGACTCGCGTGGTCGATGAACTCGTCGGGGAGCCCCAGCTCATCGACCGCGGTCGACACTCCGGCCTCGCGCAGCACCTGCCGGACCCGGGTGCCGACGCCGCCGACGCGGATGCCGTCCTCGATCGTGATCACGAGGCGGTGGGATGCCGCCAGGTCGACGATCGCGGGGCGGATCGGCACGGCCCATCGAGGATCCACGACGGTCGACCCGATGCCCTGCGCGCGCAGACGTTCGGCGACGGCGACGGCGAGGTGGGCCATGGGTCCGATCCCGACCAGGAGCACGTCCTCCGCACCGCTGCGGTAGAGGACGTCAGTACCGTCCTCGAGCCGCTCGATCGCCTCGAGGGCGTCGGGTACGGACCCCTTCGGGAAGCGCACGACGGTCGGGGCGTCCTCGACCGTGATGGCCTCGTCGAACAGTTCGCGCAGCCGCTCGCCGTCGCGGGGTGCCGCCAGACGGATGCCGGGGACGAGCTGCAGCATGGCGAGGTCCCAGATGCCGTGGTGGCTGGGGCCGTCGGGGCCGGTGACACCCGAGCGGTCGAGGACGAAGGTGACGCCCGCCTTGTGGAGGGCGACGTCCATCATGACCTGGTCGAACGCGCGGTTCATGAAGGTCGCGTAGATGGCGACGACGGGGTGGAGTCCGCCGAAGGCGAGACCGGCGGCCGAGGCGACCGCGTGCTGCTCGGCGATGCCCACGTCGTACACGCGGTCTGGGAACCGCTGCGCGAACGGTTGCAGACCTGTCGGGCGGAGCATCGCGGCGGTCATCGCGATGATGTCCTCGCGCCGGTCGCCGGCGTCGACGAGGGCGTCCGCGAACACGTCGGTCCACGCCACGGCATCCGAGGCTCCGATGGGCTCACCCGTGACGGGGTCGATCTTGCCGACCGCGTGGAACTGGTCGGCCTCGTCGCGCCGGGCCGGCTCGAAGCCGCGCCCCTTGTCGGTTATCGCGTGCACGATGACGGGGGCGCCGTACTCCTTCGCGAGGCGGAGGGTCTCCTCCATCGCGTCGAGGTCGTGCCCGTCGACGGGACCGAGGTACTTGATGTCGAGATTGGAGTAGAGCGCGATGTTGTTCGTGAACCGGGAGAGGAACCCGTGCGTGCCGCCGCGCACACCGCGGTAGACGGCGCGCCCGATCGGGCCGAACAAGCGCGAGACGTGCGCGGAGCTGCGACGGAGCGTCTGGTAGCTGTCGGCGGTGCGCACGCGGTTGAGGTAGCGGGCCATGCCACCGATGGTCGGCGCGTACGACCGGCCGTTGTCGTTGACGACGATGACGAGGTTGCGGTCGTTGTCGTCGGAGATGTTGTTGAGCGCCTCCCACGTCATCCCGCCCGTCAGCGATCCGTCACCGACGACGGCGACGACGTGACGGTCCTTGCGCCCGGTGCGGGTGAGGGCACGCGAGACGCCGTCGGCCCAGCTCAGCGAGCTCGACGCATGCGAGGACTCGACGACGTCGTGCGGGCTCTCCGACCGCTGCGGGTAGCCGGCGAGGCCGCCGCGGGAGCGGAGCTTCGAGAAGTCCTGTCGCCCGGTCAGCAGCTTGTGGACGTAGGACTGGTGCCCCGTGTCGAAGATGATGGGGTCGTTCGGCGAGTCGAACACACGGTGCAAGGCGATCGTCAGCTCGACCACGCCGAGGTTGGGCCCGAGGTGGCCACCGGTCCGCGAGACGTTCTCGACGAGGAAGGTCCGGATCTCGTCGGCGAGGATGTGGAGCTCCTCGCTCGAGAATCGGTCGAGGTCACGTGGACCGGTAATTCCCTCGAGAAGACTCATGTCCAGAGTCTACGTGGCCCTACGCGAGAGGACCCCGACTCCACGCGGAGCCGGGGTCCTCTTGACAACGGACCTCAGACGAGCGAACGCAGCACGTACTGCAGGATGCCGCCGTTGCGGTAGTAGTCGGCCTCACCGGGGGTGTCGATACGGACGACCGCGTCGAACTCGATCGTCTGCTTACCCTCGGGCGAGAACTCGCTGGGCTCGGCGACGACCTTCACCGTCTTCGGGGTGACGCCCTCGTTGAGCTGCTCGAGACCCGTGATCGAGACGATCTCGGTGCCGTCGAGGCCGAGCGACTTCCAGCTCTCCCCCTCGGGGAACTGGAGCGGCACGACACCCATGCCGATGAGGTTCGAGCGGTGGATGCGCTCGAAGCTCTCGGTGATGACCGCCTTGACGCCCAGCAGGCTCGTGCCCTTGGCCGCCCAGTCGCGCGACGAGCCCGAGCCGTACTCCTTGCCGCCGAAGACGACGAGCGGGGTGCCCTGCGCCTGGTAGTTCTGGCTCGCGTCGTAGATGTACGACTGCGGGCCGCCCGGCTGCGTGAAGTCTCGGGTGAACCCGCCCTCGACGACCTTGCCGTCGTTGACGGCGGCCACGATCTCGTTCTTCAGGCGGATGTTGGCGAAGGTGCCGCGGATCATGACCTCGTGGTTCCCGCGGCGCGAGCCGTAGGAGTTGAAGTCCTTCTGCGCGACCCCGTGCTCGGTCAGGTACTGCGCGGCGGGGGTGCCCGCCTTGATGTTCCCGGCCGGGCTGATGTGGTCGGTCGTGACCGAGTCGCCGAGCGTCGCCATGACGCGCGCGCCGGAGATGTCGGTGACCGGTGCGGGGGTGCGCTCCATGCCGTCGAAGTACGGCGCCTTGCGGACGTACGTCGAGTCCTCGTCCCATTCGAAGACGGGACCGGTGGGCGTGGGCAGGTTCTTCCAGCGCTCGTCGCCGTCGAAGACGGTCGAGTACTGCTTGATGAACTGCTCGCGGGAGATCGACTGGTCGATGACCTCCTGCACCTCGTCGGGCGAGGGCCAGATGTCCTTCAGGAACACGTCGTTGCCGTCCGCGTCCTTTCCGAGGGCATCGGTCTCGAAGTCGAAGTTCATCGACCCGGCGAGGGCGTAGGCGACGACCAGCGGCGGCGACGCGAGGTAGTTCATCTTCACGTCGGGGCTGATGCGACCCTCGAAGTTGCGGTTGCCCGAGAGCACCGCGGTCACGGCCAGGTCGTTCTCGTTGATGGCCGCCGAGACCTCGTCGATGAGCGGGCCCGAGTTACCGATGCAGATCGTGCAGCCGTAGCCGACGGTGTAGAAGTCGAGCGCCTCGAGCGCCTTGTCGAGCCCGGACTTCTCGTAGTAGTCCGTGACGACCTTCGAGCCGGGGCCGAGCGTCGTCTTGACCCACGGCTTGCGCTTCAGGCCCTTGTCGGTGGCTTTCTTGGCGAGCAGGCCCGCCGCGATCATGACCGACGGGTTCGACGTGTTCGTGCACGAGGTGATGGCCGCGAGGGTCACCGCGCCGTTGTCGAGGAGGTAGGACTGCCCGTCGGGGGTCGTGACCTTGACCGGCTTGGATGCCGCGTGGCGGGCACCGCTCGAGATCATCGAGGGGACGTGCTCGTGGTCGTGCTGGTGCGAGACGCCCTCGGCCGAAACCGTCTCGTGCTCGACACCCGGGGTGGTACCCGGGTCGGAGGCGGGGAACGTGCCCTCGATCTCGACCGAGTCCTCCTCGGCGGCATCCGCGTAGTTGAGGATGTCCTTCTCGAACTGGCTCTTCGCCTCGGAGAGCAGGATGCGGTCCTGCGGGCGCTTCGGGCCGGCGATGGAGGGGACGACCGTCGAGAGGTCGAGCTCCATGAACTCGCTGAAGCTGAGGTCGCGCGCCGGGTCGTGCCACAGCGACTGCGCCTTCGCGTACGCCTCGACGAGCGCGACGGTCTGCTCGTCGCGACCGGTCAGACGCAGGTAGTCGAGCGTGACGTCGTCGACGGGGAACATGGCGGCGGTCGAGCCGAACTCGGGGCTCATGTTGCCGATGGTGGCGCGGTTGGCGAGCGGCACCTGGGCGACGCCCTCGCCGTAGAACTCGACGAACTTGCCGACGACGCCGTGCTTGCGGAGCATGTCGGTGATCGTGAGGACGACGTCCGTGGCGGTCACGCCGGCGGGGATCTCACCGGTCAGCTTGAAGCCCACGACGCGCGGGATCAGCATGGAGACGGGCTGGCCGAGCATCGCGGCCTCGGCCTCGATGCCGCCGACGCCCCAGCCGAGCACGCCCAGGCCGTTGACCATCGTGGTGTGCGAGTCGGTGCCGACACAGGTGTCGGGGTAGGCGCGCAGCACACCGTCGACGGTGCGGTCGTAGACGACCTTGGCCAGGTGCTCGATGTTGACCTGGTGGACGATGCCGGTGCCGGGCGGGACGACCTTGAAGTCGTCGAAGGCGGTCTGGCCCCAGCGGAGGAACTGGTACCGCTCGCCGTTGCGCTCGTACTCGATCTCGACGTTGCGCTCGAGAGCGTTCTCGCTGCCGAAGAGGTCGGCGATGACCGAGTGGTCGATGACCATCTCGGCGGGCGAGAGCGGGTTGATCTTGTTGGGGTCGCCGCCCAGGGCGGTCACGGCCTCGCGCATCGTGGCGAGGTCGACGATGCACGGGACACCGGTGAAGTCCTGCATCACGACGCGTGCGGGCGTGAACTGGATCTCGGTGTTCGGCTCGGCGTCGGGCTGCCAGTTCCCGAGAGCCTCGATCTGCTCCTTCGTGACGTTCGCACCGTCTTCGGTGCGGAGCAGGTTCTCGAGGAGGATCTTGAGGCTGTACGGAAGCTTCTCGTAGCCGGGAACGGTGTCGATGCGGAAGATCTCGTAGTCGGTGTCGCCGACCGTGAGTGTGCTCTTCGCACCGAAGCTGTCAACAGTGGACACGTGTGCTCTCCTTCGTCGGCGGGCGCGGCGTGAGCCGGCCCTCCCATCTTCGCCCCGCCCGGTCCCGGCGGCTAGTGAGGTCTGCCTTACCGTGACGGGCGAAATCTATCTTGATATCAAGATACCTCACGGACGCCTCCGGCACGTGTGTCAGACGTCCCCGTCGTCCGTATCGGCCGCATCCGCGATCCGGGCGACGAGGACCGGTTCCTCCTCGAGGCACATCCCGCGCAGCCGTTCGAGCAGATCCGCGATGCTCGTGGAACCCAGCAGGCGGAACCGGTCGTACTCCCCCAGCGGGGCCATGGCGGCCAGCTGCCACGTCGAGACGACAGGATCGTCGGCCACCTCGGCATCCGGGTCCCACCGCGCTTCGTCGAGGACCGCAGCCAACGTCGCGACACGACGCACGACGCGCTCCACCTCACGGCGCAGCGGCAGGAGGTCCTCGTCCCAGGCGAGCGGCGCGACGGGTGACACGTCCGCCACGGGATGCGGGTCGTCCTCACCCCACCTGTGGACGGCGATCCGCTCCCCTCCCACCGCGATCACGAACAGGTCCTCGGCGCCCGCCTCGACCCGGACGATGCGCGCCAGGGTTCCGAGCATCGCGCGCTCGTCGCCGCCCCCGGCCTCGAATCCGCGCTCGATCAGGACCACCCCGAACGACGGGTCGTCGGCATCGAGCAGCCGCCCGATCATCGTGAGGTACCGCGGCTCGAAGACGCGCAGCGCGAGCGGCGTGTGCGGGAGCAGCACGCTTCCCAGCGGGAACATCGGCACGGCGTCCATGGGCTCAGTCAATCAGCCCCGCGGCGCCGGTGGGGTGGTTCCTCAGCTCTCGTCGAGGCGCGGGACACGCGGGGGGTACAGCGCCCGGACCGCGAGCCATGTCACGGCGACCATCGGGGCGAACAGCGGCAGACCCATGACGAGTTTCAGCGTGCCGAGTGCTGCGACCTCTCCCGCGAGGTACAACGGGAGCTGCACGGCCAGCCGGGCGTAGAACAACGCCGCCCACGCGATCGTGAGCCAGAAGAAGGCACGACGCTTGCGTCGGTCGGCGCGCCACGCGGTGCCCTCGTTCATGAGGAAGCCGACGGCGAGCCCGATGAGCGACCAGCCGATCAGTGCCGAGATCAGCAGACCGGTGCCGTACGCGGCGTTCGTGATCAGCCCGGGGACGAAGTTGTCCTGGCCGCGACCGGTGAACAGCGCGAGCGCGGCAGCGACACCCGTCGCGACGAGACCGCCGAAGGCAGCGGCCGCCGGCGACCGCTGGAGGAGGCGGATGATCGTGAACGCGGCCGCGAGCCCGACGGACGCCACGAGCGAGAGCACGAGGTCCTGCCCGGTCACGGTGAAGAGGACCACGAAGACGAGACCGGGGAGGACGGATTCGGCGATGCCGCGCCATCCCCCCATCGCCCGCCAGACGACGTGACCGGTCGTCGCATCCTCGGCCGGATCCAGTCCGGCCCGCTTCGCCGCACCGCCGAGGGCCTGCCCGAGCAGCTCGGAGGCCGTCGCACCCTCGGTTGCGGCCGGGGGGACGAGGTCGGGGCGGGGCGCCGAGGGCTCGTCGGATCCGTCGCGGTCCTGCGACGCGGTCATGCGCTGCCGGGAGAGGCGGGCATCTTCAGCGGGATCAGGTCGCGTGGCGGCATGGGAGTCGCTCCCCGCACCACGACGATCGATCGGAAGAGGTCCTCGACCTGCGCCGCGGCGTCGATGTCGCTCGCGGCGGCTCCGCCGATGACGCCGCGCAGGAACCACCGCGGGCCGTCGACACCCACGAACCGGGCGAGACGCTTGCCGGCCGCGCCGTCGGCTCCCGCGACGGGGACCTCGGCGAGCAGCTCGGGTCCGAGCGGACCCTCGCGCTCCTCGACGCGACCGCCCTGCTGGCGCACCTGCTGTCGGATCTGCTCGCGCGTCTCCTCCCACAAGCCGCTCGAGCGCGGCGCGGCGAAGGGCTGGACCTGCAGCGTGGAGCCGGCGTAGTCGAGGCCGACGGCCACGATGCGCTTAGTCTGCTCCTCGACCTCGAGACGCAGGTTCAGGCCCTCGCGGGGCAGCACCTTCACGCCGCCGAGATCGATGTACGGACGGACGGGATTGGCTTCCGCCTCGTCGAAGGGACCGTTGCTGGCACGATCGCTCGGTGCCGACTTGGGGGCGAGCTCGTCGCTCATGCGGGTTGTCCTGTCGTATAGCCGGTGGATCCGAATCCCCCGTCGCCGCGCACACTGTCGGGAAGCGCGTCGACGGGGAGGAAGGTCGCCCGCGAGACGGGCATGACGATGAGTTGGGCGATGCGGTCGCCGGGCGCGACGTCGAACGCCTCTTCGGCATCCGTGTTCAACAGTGTGACCTTGATCTCGCCGCGGTAGCCGGCATCCACCGTCCCCGGGGAGTTGACCACCGTGATGCCGTGCTTCGCCGCGAGACCGCTGCGCGGCACGACGAAGGCGACGTAGCCGTCGGGCAACGCGATGCGCACGCCGGTGCCGATCAGGGCGCGCTGCCCGGGGGCGAGTCGGACCCGCTCCGTGGCGACGAGGTCGGCGCCCGCGTCGCCCGGGTGCGCGTAGACGGGGACCTGAGCCGAGATAATGGGAACGTCCACGGTATCCATCACCCCCCGAGGCTAATGCACAACACCGACCGCTCCGCTCCCCCCTCGTACCGCGAGCGGCTGAGCCCGTCGCTGTGGCTGCTGGTCAGTGCCGCGGTGTGCGCACCGATGGCCGCGGTGGCCTTCGCGCCGATCGACACGACCCTCGCGCTCGTGGTCGGTTTGGCCGTCGGCGTGGGCCTCGTCTCGGCACTCATCGCCGGCGCTCCGGTCGTCTCGGTGAGCGACGGCGAGCTCCGCGTGGGCCGCGCGCACATCGCCGTCAGCGACCTCGGTGAGCCCGAGATCCTCGCCGGCGAGGCCGCCCGGGCCGCCCGCGGCAGCGACCTCCGCCGCGACGACTGGCACCTCCTGCGCGGAGGCATCGACGGTGTCGTCCGCGTTCCCGTCGCAGACGAGGACGACCCCACGGCGCGGTGGGTGTTCTCGTCCCGCACCCCAGAGAGGGTGGCGGCGATGATCACCCGCGCGCAGCGGGGTCGCTGAGACCTGGAAGGTCGGGGCCGGTCAGGCCGCGCACTCGGTGCAGATGGCACCGATCGAGGTCTGGTGGTCGATCTGGGTGCGGTGCTTCACGAGGAAGCACTCGACACAGGTGAACTCGTCCTCCTGCGGAGGCAGGACCACGACGTCGAGGTCGACGTCGGAGAGGTCGGCGCCGGGCAGCTCGAAACCGCTCGGGTTGTCGGAGTCCTCGACGTCGACCGAGCCGGACATCTTGTCCGGGACGCGTTCCTTCAGAGCCTCGATCGACTCGCTGTCGTCTTCGGTCTTGCGGGGGGCGTCGTAATCCGTGGCCATGCGAGAACGTCTCAACTTTCGGGGTGTTGCAGTGGGTGCGGCCCGTTCGGGCGGCCATAGTTTGCATCACGCACCCGTGAATCGCAAATGGGCCGCCGGGTCGCCGCCGCCTTTCGGAGGGGCCTCACCGCAAACTCGCGGCACGCCCCGGATATTCCCGTCGCCGGGCGCCCGCCGTGACACCATGGGCGCACACGCTGGATCTGGAGGACGTCCGCATGGAACAGCTCAAAGTGATCGGCACCGAGGACGGTCGCCTCATGCTCGCGACCGACGCCGGCGACCGCTTCTCGCTCGCCGTCGACGAGGCGCTGCGCACGCAGTTGCGCCGCCTGCAGCGCGACGCCGAACCTCGACTCGCCCGCCCCAACCCCCGCGACATCCAGGCGCACATCCGTGCCGGGATGTCGGCTGAGGACGTCGCCCAGCTGCTCGGAGTCCGCGTCGAGGACGTCCAGCGTTTCGAAGGGCCCGTCCTCGCCGAGCGCGAGCACGTCGTCGACCAGGCCCTCGCCGTGACCGTGCTGATCGGCGGCGAGCTCGACCCCGGGGCGCAGCCCACGTTCGGCAACGCCGTGCGCGCGAAACTCGCCGAGGCGGGCGCGACCGGCGAACGGTGGACGAGCTGGAAGGACCAGAACGGCTGGACCGTGAAGCTCGAGTTCACCGTCGGCGAGGTCGAGCACGACGCGCGGTGGTCGTTCGACCCCCGCCGATCCTCGCTCGCACCCCAGAACTCCGACGCGACGCAGCTCTCCCGGCAAGGCTCCCTCCCGGAGGGCCTCATCCCTCGCCTGCGCGCCCTCGACACCGCTCCGCAGAAGGATGCCTCGCGGTTCGACAGCGGATCGTTCGGTCCCCGCGGGCTCGTCGCCCCCGACGGCGCGGCCGAAGCGACCGACGATCGCCCCTCCTCCTCGGCAGCTGTACAGCAGGCCGCGATCAAGCGTGCCCCGGACGCCCCGGTGACTTC
This sequence comes from Microbacterium sp. CnD16-F, assembly GCF_024124465.1. Lineage (NCBI taxonomy): Bacteria > Bacillati > Actinomycetota > Actinomycetes > Micrococcales > Microbacteriaceae > Microbacterium > Microbacterium sp. CnD16-F. Next base: position 29,701 of record NZ_JAMXSA010000009.1, on the reverse strand, counting down.
CGCGGAGACAGCCGACCTCCTCGAGGCGCTCCGCCGCCGCCGCGGACAGCGCGAGCCGATGCCGACGGAGCAGACCGAACAGCGGTCGTCGAGCCCGGTCGCCCTGTTCGACGCGCTCGAGACGCCCGAGGAGTCCGTCCCCGACGAGCCGGCACCCACCGAGACCGAGGCGAGCGAGGCTCCGGCCGAGCAGACGCGCCGCCGCGGACGCACGTCGATGCCGTCGTGGGACGAGATCGTCTTCGGCGCCCGCACCGAGGACGGCTGAGCGTCAGGCGAACGACCCCAGTCGCACCATCGGGACGATGCGCTCCTGATCGGTGAGTGATCCGTGCTGCCCGATCATGCTCTGCGGCCGCTTGTCCGACTCCCGGTCGTCGTAGTACGCGACCGCTGAGCGGGCGGCCACCAGGACGTCGCCGATGCGAGGGAGCACCTCCGCGTCCACGACCTCGCCGAACAGGCCCGCCGCGACCGCCTCGTCGCGCGACAGCACCCAGGACCTTCCGGACTCGGCCTCGTGCCACCGACGCAAGACGTCGTCCGCGCGTCCCTCCTCCGCGTAGAGATGGAGCATGCGCGGCTCGCCGCCCACGATGCGGACGTCGTCCACCAGCGGATCGTCGTCCTGCAGGAGCAGGTGACGGTGCCGCGGGACGTCGACCACCCCGTGGTCGGCCGTGACGACGGCACCCGCGTGGGCGCCCATCGCCGTGTCGAGATCGCGCGCCGCCACGTCGACGGTCTCCAGCGCGGCCGACCATTCGTCGCTCTCCCACCCGCGCGCGTGCGCGATCGTGTCGAGCTCGGGGATGTAGGTGTAGACGAGGGCGCCAGGATGCCGCAACGCGAGATCCGCGGAGCGCTCCATGCGCTCCGCGATGGTCGTGGCCCCGATGAAGTCCGCGCCGCGCTGCAGCGCGCGGGTGAACCCGGTCGCGGCGTACCGCGGCGACGAGACGACGAAGCAGGGTCGCCCGGCTGCGGTCTCGCGTTCGAGTATCGGCGCGCAGCGCTGCCACGTGAGCGGATCGAGACCGTCGGTCTCCCAACCCTTGAGCTGATTCGGTGCCAGGTCGGTGCCCGGCACCCGCACGCGGTAGCCGACGAGGCCGTGCCGGCCCGGCGACTCCCCGGTGAGCAGACTCGTCAGCGCCGCTGCGGTCGTCGCGGGGAAGACGGTGCGCGCGGCATCCTTCTTCGTCATGCGTCCGGCGAGGAAACGGGCGTACCCGGCGCGGGCGGTGAGGTTCGATCGACCGAGTCCGTCGACCATGACGACGATCGCCGATCGCGCCGGCGCGAACCACTCGCCGCGCCCCTGCAGCGACGCCAGGATCTGCGGCACGACACCGGTGAGGCTCCGGGCCGTGGGCGGGTCCGCGGGTAGGCTGGCAGTCATCCGGGTCAGTCTTCCACACGGTGCCCCGCCGCCGTCCTGACCCCTGGCAGCATCTCCCGAAGACCGATCGAGGCCATGGCATCGCGCACTCCCCCTCCCCCTCCCGCCGTTGAACGCATCGAGGACGTCGATCTCGCCGACGAGATGCAGGGGTCCTTCCTGGAGTACGCCTACTCGGTCATCTACTCGCGCGCCCTGCCCGACGCGCGGGACGGCCTGAAGCCGGTGCAGCGCCGCATCCTGTTCCAGATGTCGGAGATGGGGCTGCGCCCCGACCGCGGGCACGTCAAGAGCGCGCGCGTCGTCGGCGACGTCATGGGAAAGCTCCACCCGCACGGAGACTCCGCGATCTACGACGCGCTCGTGCGTCTCGCCCAGGACTTCGCCCTGCGCGTCCCGCTCGTCGACGGCCACGGCAACTTCGGCTCGCTCGACGACGGCCCCGCGGCGGCGCGGTACACGGAGGTCCGACTCGCGGCATCCGCCCTCGCACTCACCGAGAACCTCGACGAGGACGTCGTCGACTTCATCCCGAACTACGACGGCCAGTTCCAGCAGCCCGAGGTGCTGTCGGCCGCCTTCCCGAACCTCCTCGTCAACGGCGCGACCGGCATCGCCGTCGGCATGGCGACCAACATGGCGCCGCACAACCTCATCGAGGTCGTCTCGGCGGCCGTCCACCTGCTCGAGCACCCCGATGCGACCCTCGACGAGCTCATGGAGTTCGTGCCGGGTCCCGACCTCCCCGGCGGCGGCGTCATCGTGGGACTCGACGGCATCAAGGAGGCGTACGAAACGGGCCGCGGCTCCTTCCGCACGCGCGCGAAGACGTCGATCGAATCGCTCGGCCCGCGTCGCACCGGCATCGTCGTCACCGAGCTCCCCTACATGGTCGGCCCCGAGCGGGTGATGGAGAAGATCCGCGACGCCGTCACCGCGAAGAAGCTCACCGGCATCTCGGACCTGACCGACCTCACCGACCGCAACAACGGTCTGCGGCTCGTGATCGGCATCAAGACGGGCTTCGACCCGAACGCCGTGCTCGAGCAGCTGTACCGCCTGACGCCGCTCGAGGACTCGTTCGGCATCAACAACGTCGCCCTCGTCGCGGGTCAGCCGCAGACGCTCGGGCTGAAGGACCTCCTGCGGGTGTACCTGGACCACCGCATCCAGGTCGTCACGCGGCGCAGCCGCTACCGGCTCGCCCGCAAGCAGGAACGCCTCCACCTCGTCGAGGGCCTCCTCATCGCGATCCTCGACATCGACGAGGTCATTCAGGTGATCCGCACCTCGGACGACAGCGATCAGGCCCGCACGCGACTCATGGACGTGTTCGACCTGTCGCAGCCGCAGGCCGAGTACATCCTCGAACTGCGCCTGCGCCGGCTGACGAAGTTCTCGCGTGTCGAGCTCGAGAGCGAGCGCGACACCCTGAAGGCCGACATCGCCGCACTGGAGGAGCTGCTGGCCAGCGACGTGCTCCTGCGCCGTCAGATCGCGAAGGAGCTGGATGCCGCGGCCGAGGCCTTTGGCACGCCGCGCCGCACCCTGCTCATGAACGGCGGACCGGTCACCCCGCGCGGCCGCGCCGCTGCCCCCGCCGATCTGCAGATCGCCGACGCTCCATGCCGCGTCTTCCTCTCCGCGACCGGCCGCATGGTGCGCGCAGAGTTGGTACCCGACGCACCGGGAGGCGGCATCGTGCCGCCGGCACGCCGGTCCAAGCACGACGCCATCCGGTCGGCGGTCGACACGACGACCCGCGGTGACCTGGGCGCGGTGACCACGCTCGGACGCCTCGTCCGGTTCACCCCCGTCGACCTCCCCTCGGTCCCGGCGAACTCGGTACAGCTGGCGGCCGGCACGCGCGCCGCGCAGTACCTCGGGCTGGGCGCGAACGAGCATGTGCTCGCCCTCGTCCCGTTGACGGGCGACGCGCCGATTGCGCTGGGCACGGCGCAGGGCGTCGTCAAGCGGGTCGCGGCGACCGAGCTCCCGGCCGGTAAGCCGGACGTCGAGATCATCGCGCTCAAGCCCGGCGACACCGTCGTCGGGGCGGCGCTCGCGGCGGACGGGACCGAACTCGTCTTCGTCACGACCGATGCTCAGCTGCTGCGGTTCGATGCCGCGGCCGTGCGTCCCCAGGGCCGCTCGGCGGGCGGCATGGCCGGCATCCGTCTGGCAGGCGACGCCCGTGTGATCGCCTTCACCGCCGTGGCCGCGACCGACGACACCGTCGTCGCGACCGTCGCCGGATCCACCGCGGCCCTGCCGGGGACGGATGCCGGATCCGCGAAGGTCTCCGCGTTCACCGAGTTCCCCGCCAAGGGGCGTGCGACCGGCGGCGTACGCGCGCAGCGATTCCTCCGCGGCGAGGACGCGCTCATCCTCGCCTGGGTGGGCGATGGCCCCCGCGCCGTGGGTGCGGACGGCTCGGTCCGGCAGCTGCCCGAACCGGGTGCGAAACGCGACGCCTCCGGTCAGGCCCTCGACGCCGTCATCGGCGCCATCGGCACCGCGGTCTCCTGAGGCGGCACGGCGTGGCTCGGCGCGGCATCCATGTGGAGATCGACATCGCCGCGCCGATGGAGCACCTCTGGGCGCTCACCCAGGACCCCGAGCTGCACCCGCGCTGGGACGTCCGGTTCTCGCGTATCCAGCCGACGGGCACCGACGCGTCCGGGATGCAGCGGTTCACGTACGAACGCCGGACGCCGCTCCACACGGTGCGGGGCACGGGTGTCAGCCTGGGTGAGCGCCTGCGGCCCGACGGCACCCGGACGTCGGCGCTGCGTTTCTCGACCACCGATCGGCTCTCACCGATCCGCCGGGGACGGGGGTACTGGCGCTACATCCCCCTCCCCGACGGCCGGGTGCGATTCGTGACGGGGTACGACTACGACCCCGGGTGGGGCCCCGCCGACGTCCTCGTGCGTCCGCTTCTCGGTTGGGTCACGGCATGGAGCTTCGACCGGCTGCGCATTTGGGCAGAGACGGGGGTCGCCCCGGAGCGCTGGGGCCTCGTCTCCGCCTTGGCCTGGTGGCGCGCGGACCGACCCCGCGCCGCCCGGTGCGGTCGTCGACCCGCCGGCCGGCACGCGCTCGACGACGCCCCCGCCACCCTCGCCGACCTTCGGGAGCCGACATGATCTCGCTCTTCCGCACCGCCATGGGAGCGGACTTCGATCGCCTGCACCCGCAGCTCCAGCGTCGTTTCGACGTCGGGCTGACGGGCGGCATGGCTTGCGTGGGACGCGGGATCATGACGCAGATCACGCGCGGCCCGTGGTGGACGGTGCCGTTCCTGCAGATCGGGCGCCTTCGCAACATCCTCGTCCCCGACGTGGGCGCCGACGTCCCCTTCACCATCGCCAACTACCCCTACCTCGATCCGTACGGACGGGAGACGGTCACCTTCGTGCGCGAGTACCGGGTCCGCGGCAGGAGGCGCCGGTTCGACGCGACGATGGTGGCAGGGCACGACGGGATCGTCGACTACCTGGGGACCCACCAGCACCTCGCGGTCGACCTCGACGTGTCGGCGGAGCCCGACGGGTCACTCCTCCTGCGCAGCGGCGCACAGCGCTTCTACGAGGGGCCGGTCGCCTTCCGCTTCCCGATGCTGTTCAGCGGCCGCGCGACTCTCCGCGAGCGGTTCGACGAGACCGACGGACGGTTCCACGTCGACCTTCGCGTCGACAACGACCGCTTCGGGTACCTCTTCGGCTACCGAGGGTCCTTCACGTGCGAGTGGATGCCGGCATCCGACGCCCCGGCTCATCTGAAGCCGCGTCGCCACGAGCGGCGCCTCTGAGTCAGGCGGTCAGCTTCGCCTTGACGTAGGCGACGATCGCGTTCGCGTGGCCGTGGCCGAGGCCGTGCTCCTCCTTGAGGAGCCCCACCGTCGCCATGTGCGTCCTCGTGTCGAGCGCGTCGGCCGCGATGTCGAGCCAGTGCTGCACGGGCTGCCCATACGTCTTCTCGATGCTCGGGAAGTACGACGCCGGCCCCTTCGGCTTGTCGCCGGGGGCGATCACAGGAGCGACGACGCGGTGGGAGGTCATGAGCACAGGCTAGCCCCGGGGCGGGGCCGGCTCAGGCGTCGATGCGCTCGCGGTCCAGCCGTTCGCTCGAAGTGACGATGAAGTCGCGGCGGGGCGCCACCTCGGACCCCATGAGCAACTCGAAGACGGTGGAGGCGACTTCGGCGTCCTGCACCCGCACGCGGCGGAGGGTGCGTCCCGCGCGGTCCATCGTCGTCGTCGCGAGCTGGTCCGCGTCCATCTCGCCGAGGCCCTTGTAGCGCTGCACCGGCTCCTGCCACCTCTTGCCCGACTTCGTCAGCTTCGCAAGCAGCGTGTGGAGTTCCTGCTCGCTGTAGGTGTAGATCGTCTCGTTGGGCTTGGAACCGGGGTTCATGACGACGACGCGGTGCAGCGGCGGCACGGCGGCGTACACCCGACCCTCTTCGATGAGGGGCCGCATGTACCGGAAGAAGAGGGTGAGCAACAGCGTGCGGATGTGTGCACCGTCGACGTCGGCGTCGCTCATCAGGATGATCTTGCCGTAGCGCGCGGCCTCGAGATCGAAGGAGCGGCCCGAACCGGCACCGATCACCTGGATGATCGCGGCGCACTCGGCGTTCGAGAGCATGTCGCTGATCGACGCCTTCTGGACGTTGAGGATCTTGCCGCGGATCGGCAGCAGCGCCTGGTACTCGCTGTTACGGGCGTGCTTGGCCGTCCCGAGCGCCGAGTCACCCTCGACGATGAACAGCTCCGACTCGGCGACGTCGTTCGTCCGGCAGTCGGCGAGCTTCGTCGGCAGCGAGGACGACTCGAGCGCGTTCTTCCGGCGCTGGGTCTCCTTGTGCGTGCGCGCCGAGATGCGCGCCTTCATCTCGGAGACGACCTTCTCGAGCAGCAGGGCGGTCTGCGCCTTGTCGTCCCGCTTCGTCGAGGCGAACTTGGCGGCGAGCTCTTTCGAGACCACCGACGTCACGATGTTGCGGACGGCCGGCGTGCCCAGGATCTCCTTCGTCTGGCCCTCGAACTGGGGCTCCGGCAGGCGGACGGTCAGCACCGCCGACAGTCCCGCGAGGATGTCGTCCTTCTCGATCTTGTCGTTCGCACCGACCTTGAGCTTGCGGGCATTCGACTCGATCTGCCCGCGCAGCGTCTTCATGAGGCCCTGCTCGAAGCCCTGCTGGTGCGTACCGCCCTTCGGCGTCGCGATGATGTTCACGAACGAGCGGGTGACCGTCTCGTAGCCCGTCCCCCACCGCAGCGCGATGTCGACCTCGCACTCGCGCTGCACCTCGGTGGGGACCATGGCTCCGGAGGCCTGCAGGACGGGCACCGTCTCGGTGAACGTGCCGGTGCCGGTCAGACGCCACGTGTCCGTGATCGGCGCATCCGGGGCGAGGAAATCGGCGAACTCCGAGATGCCTCCGTCGAAGCGATAGCTCGTCTCGACGGTGTCCGCTGTCCGCTCGTCGACGATGACGATCTCGAGACCGGGGACGAGGAACGCGGTCTGACGCGCGCGCTGCTCCAGCTCGCTGAGATCGAACGCTGCGTCCTTCGTGAAGATCTGCCGGTCCGCCCAGTAGCGGATGCGGGTACCCGTGACACCCTTCGCCGCCTTGCCGACGACGCGGAGCTCGCTGGACTTCTCGAACGGCCGGAATCCGGATGACGGCGAGTCGCCCTCGAACACGCCCGGCTCACCCCGGTGGAACGACATGGCGTACGTCTTGCCCGCCCGGTCGACCTCGACGTCGAGCCGCTCCGAGAGGGCGTTGACGACGGACGCGCCGACACCGTGGAGCCCACCGGATGCCGCGTAGGACCCACCGCCGAACTTGCCACCCGCGTGCAGCTTGGTGAAGACGACCTCGACACCCGTCAGGCCGGTGCGCGGTTCGACGTCCACCGGGATGCCGCGCGCCCGGTCACGGACCTCGACGCTGCCGTCGGCGTGCAGGATGATCTCGATGCGGTCACCGTGTCCGCCGAGGGCTTCGTCGACCGAGTTGTCGATGATCTCCCACAGGCAGTGCATGAGTCCGCGGGAGTCGGTCGAGCCGATGTACATACCGGGCCGCTTGCGCACGGCCTCGAGCCCTTCCAGGACCTGGAGATGATGGGCGGAATACTCGGCTGTCACGATCTCCCATCGTATGCGGCACCCCCGACACGACGCCGACCGACACACACGCCGTCACGAGGTCGACACGCACAGGGAGCGCATACCGTACGCGCACAGCGAAATGTCATGCAATGGCGGCATACCCGCAACATCGGCGTGGTTGTATTGCGTGACAGTTCACCCGTCATGAGCAGTACGAGGAGGCACCTGACATGAGCACGTCGACCACCACCGAGCCCGGAGCCGTCCTCGAACACCGCCTGACGGCGATGGATCGCTGCGACTCCTGCGGAGCCCAGGCCTACATCGCCGCCGAGGTCAACGGGAGCGAACTCCTGTTCTGCGCCCACCACGGCCGCAAGTACGAGGAGAAGCTCCGCGCCGTCGCCACCTCGTGGCACGACGAGACCGCCCGCCTGACCGAGTCGGTCTGAGCCGCGGCATCCCGATCACGACGAAAGCCCCCTGCGATGCAGGGGGCTTTCGCGTTGCCGGTCAGAACCCGACGGCCGCCTGGTACACCGGGAGGAGGCCCGTCCGCACACCCGACGCCGACGGCTTCGGCTGGAAGACGCTGGAGTTGTGGTTGCCCTCGATGACGACGGGACCGTTCGCGGTGATCGCGATGTCCCAGCCCACATAGGGCGCCTCGGGCGTCCGACGGGCGAGGGCGGCGACCAGATCGAGGACCTCGCTGTAGAGCGGCACCCGGAATCCGACGATCGGCGTTCCCGTCACGGGGTGCTCGCGGTAGACGTTGCTGTTCTTGTCGACACCGGGGTACAGCGCGACGCCCTCGTCGTCGAGCATCGTGAACATCCCGCCCGAGGCGAAGTTGTCGATGACGTCGCCGTTGCCGATGCGCAGCACGGCCGCCAGCAGGTGCACACGGTCGTCTTTGTCGAGGAACGTGATGAGCCGGACGGTGTTGACCGCGTCCGGGTACAGCGCCGACATCTCGGGGTGCTGCACGATGAACTCGTCGAGCACCGTCTGGCCCTGGGCGGTCACCTCTGCCCGGAACCGCGCCGGGTCGACGTCGGGGCCGACCTCGTGGAGCTCGATCCCCCCGCCGCCGTGACCCTCGTTGGGCTTGGCCAGCACACGCGGGTGCCGGGAGAGGAACGCCGCCAGCTGCGCGTCGTCGACGTCCCGCAGATCGATCGTCTCGCGACCGAGCAGATCGGCGTACTCGCGGGCGAACCGGCGCTTGTCCTCGAGCTTCGAGCGCCCCTCGGGCGTGTTGTACATCTTCGTGATGCGGAAGGACTTCGGGTGCGTCATCCACGTCTTCCGCTCACGCGCGTTCAGGAGCCGAATGTCCCACACCGCGTAGTCGCGGAACGCCATGTCGTAGCGCACCGAGCACCACAGCATGTCCGCGATGATCACCGGCAGCGGCGCCTTCGACACCCGCTGGACGGTCCGCGCGAACTCGACGAGGTTGCCCGGGCGGAGCTTGCGTGCCCGACGGATCAGGTACTGCAGGCGGACGCGGATGCGGCGCATGTCGGTCCCTTCGGTTGGGGTCGGTCAGAAGCGCATCGCAGCGCGGTAGCGGGGCAGCAGACCGCGACGGATGCCGGAGACCGAGGGCTTCGACTGGAAGACGCCGGAGTTGTGGTTGCCCTCGATGACGACGGGGCCATCCGGCGTGATGGCGATGTCCCACCCGATGTACGGGAAGGCCGGCACGCGACGCGCGAGCCGGTCGACGAGCTCGAGCACCTCGTCGTAGAGCGGCACCTGGAACCCGGTGATGGGTGTTCCCGTCGCGGGGTGCTCGGCGAAGGGGCGCCCCTCCTCGTCGCTGGCGGCGTGGAGGGCACGACCCTGCTCGTCGAGCATCGTGTACATGCCGCCGTTGCTGAAGTTGTCGATGACGCCGCCGTTGCCGATCTTCAGCACACCCGCGAGGACGTGCACCTCGCCGTCGGGATCGAGGTAGGACACCATCCGGAGCGAGTTGACGCTCCCGGGGTACAGCGCTGCCATGTCGGGATGCTGCACGAGCACCTCCTCGACGAGCGTCTGACCGTCGGCGAGCAGCCGATCGCGGAAGGCGTCGACGTCCCCGATGTCGGCGGAGTCGACGAGCGTGATCCCGTTGCCGCCCACGCCGCCGGGGTTCTTGGCGATGATGCGCGGGTGGCGGGCGACGAAGGCGGCGAGGGCCGCGGCATCCGACTCCCCGAGGTCGAGCCACTCACGACCCAACTCGGGCCCGAAACGGGTGGCGAACTGGAGCTTGTCGTCGAAGATCGCCCGCTGGGCGTTGTCGTTGAGGCGTCGCGAGAGGTGGAACGACTTGGGGTCGGTCATGTACGTCTTGCGCTCACGACCCTTGAGGATGCGGAAGTCCCACTCGGAGTAGTTCTCGAACGTCGTCTCGTACCGCACGGAGCACCAGGCCATGTCGGCGACGACCCACCACAGCGGCGCCTTCGACAGCCGCGCGGACTGACGGGCGAACTGCAGCACACGCTCGGTGTCGAAGTTGACCACCCGGCGCACGAAGAAGCGGGCACGGCGGTAGAGCCTGTTGACGGCGCCCACGGTCAGCCCTTCGACGGACGGATGATGCCGAGCGGCGTGGACTGGTGTCCCTGACCGAGCGGGTTGTCCGAGAGGATGCGGACGAGCCGCTGCTCCCCGGCCCTGTCGAGCGTCGACCCGAGGATGTTGCCGCCGATGTCGTTGATGTCGACGACCGCCACCTCGAACGCGCCGCCGAGACGGGACTTCAGGCGCGCGGCCACGGCGGCCGGCTCCTTCGGACCGAGCACGACCGCCTTGTTGTACGGCGGGATCGTGTGCGGAGTCGGGCCGTCGATCGAGCGCGCCTTGTCGCCGGCGATCCGGTAGAAGTCACCGCGTCGTCCGAACAGCTTCGTGATCGCGGCGACGCCGGCGGCGAACAGGATGCGGGGCGTCCCGCATTCGCGCAGCGCCATCTCCATCGTCTCGGGCATGCCCAGGCCGATGCCGTACTTCGTTTTGACGACGTAGCGCGAGAGGAAACGCGCGAGCGGGCGCGGCGCGATGTCCTCGACGAGGTACGACCTGCCCTGCGTGATCGCGACGATCTTCTCCGTCACGAACAGCAGATCACCGGGCTGCAGCTCGGGCGAGGCGTAGGTCGCGACGATCTCGTCGATGTCCTCGCCCGGCATGACGACGTGCGTCCGGATCGGGATCCGGGCGTACGTCGCGCCGTCGACCGCTCGCGTGAGCTCCTTGCCCTCGTTCGCGGCGCCGCTCATTCGAGGTAGTCCCGGAGCGACTGCGACCGCGACGGGTGCCGCAGCTTCGCCATCGTCTTGGACTCGATCTGACGGATCCGCTCCCGCGTGACGCCGAACGTGTCGCCGATCTGGTCGAGCGTCTTGGGCTGACCGTCGCCCAGGCCGAACCGCATCCGGATGACACCCGCCTCGCGCTCGCTGAGCGAGTCGAGCAGGGACTCCAGCTGACGCTGCAGCATCGTGAACCCGACAGCGTCGGCGGGGACCACGGCCTCGGTGTCCTCGATGAGGTCGCCGAACTCGCTGTCGCCGTCCTCACCGAGGGGCGTGTGAAGCGAGATGGGCTCGCGGCCGTACTTCTGGACCTCGATGACCTTCTCGGGCGTCATGTCGAGCTCGCGGCTGAGCTCCTCGGGCGTGGGCTCGCGACCCAGGTCCTGGAGCATCTGCCGCTGCACGCGGGCCAGCTTGTTGATGACCTCGACCATGTGGACCGGGATGCGGATCGTGCGCGCCTGGTCGGCCATCGCGCGGGTGATCGCCTGACGGATCCACCAGGTGGCGTAGGTCGAGAACTTGAAGCCCTTGGTGTAATCGAACTTCTCGACGGCACGGATGAGGCCGAGGTTGCCCTCCTGGATGAGGTCCAGGAACTGCATGCCGCGACCGGTGTAGCGCTTGGCGAGCGAGACGACCAGTCGCAGGTTCGCGCCGAGCAGGTGGCTCTTGGCGCGCTGCCCGTCACGGGCGACCCACTGCAGGTCGAGGCCCAGCTGCGACGACTTCTCGGCCGCCGTCATGTGCGAGAGCTTCTCCTCGGCGAACAGCCCCGCCTCGATCCGCATCGCGAGCTCGACCTCTTCGGCCGCGTTGAGGAGCGGGACCTTTCCGATCTGCTTCAGGTAGTCCTTGACCGGGTCGGCGGTCGCACCGGTGATCTGCGTCGAGTAGACCGGGACCTCGTCGTCGTCCGAGGACGAGATGACGATCGCGCCCGTCGGGAGCGGCTCGGTGAAGGCAGGCTTCACGGGCTCGTCCTCGTCCTCGCCGTCCGCCTTCTCGGCATCCTTCTTCGTGTCGTCGTCCGAGGCATCGTCGGCAGCGTCGACATCGATCTCGACCTCGTCGACTTCTTCGTCCTCGTCCTCGTCGTCGGCTGCCTTCTTGGCGCGTGCCTTGGCCGGGGACGCCTTCGTCGCGGCCGGCTTCTTCGCCGCGGCCTTGCGAGCCGGGGCCTTCTTCGCCGGGGTGGTCGCCGCCTCGGGCTCGACCGCTTCGGCGTCGTCGACCGTGTCGGCCGCGCGTGTACGGGTGGTCCTCGTGCTCGAAGTCACGTTTCGCCTTTCACCGACGGCACTCCGCCGGGTTTCGGACACTAGTAAGACCCTTGTCAAGTCCGCCGGACTCGCACGGAAGCGACTCCACGGGCCCGACAACGGGTCATTTCGTCCATTCTCTCATACGTCTCGGATGCATGAAGTACGTACCCGTGTCAACACCGAATACCTTGTGCGCATTCCCCGGCGGAATGCTGTCACGGCGGCGTGGAGTGCGACTCAGCCGAGCCCGGGGCGCCGGTCGTCGTCGCCGGAGGGACGGTTCGCGAGGAACCGCTCGAGCTCGGCGGCCAGCTCGTCGGCGGACGGCAGATCGCCGGTGTGGATGATCGGCTGGGCCTGCGTCGAGCCCGCCATGTAGGCGTCGTAACGGTTCTCGAGGTTGCCGAGCATGGCGGTCAGTTCCTCACTGGCCGCGACCTGGTCGTCCACCTTCTCGAGGTACTCCCGGTTCTCCTCACGGAGGGTGTCGCTGTCGAAGACGAGACCGGTCGCGACGGAGACGCTGTCGAGTGCGGCGATCGCCGCCGCGGGGAAGTCCGTCTCCGCGAGGTAGTGCGGCACCAGCAGGGCGAACCCGGACACCGAGACACCGGCATCCGAGAGCCGGTACTCGAGGAGGTGCCCGGCGGTCGAGGGGACCTGGGTGCGGGGCTTCCACACGGAGTGCGCCTCGGTGAGGTCGGCGCGGTTGCCGCTGACCGTCGTCCCCAGCGGCCGCGTGTGGGGCACCGGCATCGGGATCGCGTGCACCCACGTGACCGACCGGACCTGCAGCCCCTCGGCGAGTCCGACGACGGTGTCGACGAAGGCCTCCCAGGCGAAGTCGGGCTCGTAGCCGGACAGCAGGACGAAGGGCTGACCCAGCGAGTCGTGGACCAGCGCGAGGTCGAGACGGGGAGGCTGGTAGTCCTCGAGGTGGTCGCCGTTGAAGGTGATGAGGGGCCGGCGGGCGCGGTAATCGAACAGCACGTCCGGGTTGAAGGTGATGACCGGTTGCGGGTCGAGCTCGGTGTGCAGGTGGTCGACGACGCGGGTGACCGCGGAACCGGCATCCGTGAAGCCGGTCAACGCGACGACCAGCGGAAGGCCCGCGGGCACGGGCGGCGCCGTCGTGATGCGCTCGTAGAGGGGACCAGACAGGGGCATGTCTCCACTGTAGGAGCACGCCCGAAGCAGGCGGCGCGCCACCCGTCCCGCTCTGAGCGAACGCCCCCGTCCATAGGATGGAGTCCATGCCGTACCCCGAGCTGACCGTGTCCACTTCACCTGCACGCGACGGCGGTGCCGACGCGATCATCCTCGCCCTCCCGCCGCTCGACGACGCGGCGTCGGTCCTCGCGGACTGGCCGGGTGTCGAGGAGGTCCTCCGCGGCATCGGATTCAGCGGCACCCCCGGGACCACGACCCGGGTCTTCGCCCCCGCCTCCACCGCGCTCCCCCTCTTCGTCGTGGGGACCGGCTCAGCGCCCTCGGCCGATGCGATCCGGGATGCCGTCGGTGCCGCCGTGCGCACGACGACGGGATTCGCCCGGCTCGCCGTCGCCCTCCCGCACGCCGAAGCGCACTGGCGCGCCGCAGCCGAAGGGGCGGTCCTCGGCGGATACCGCTTCGAGGGGTACAAGTCCTCCGAGTCCGGGAAGACCCGCGCCTCCCACGTCGTCCTGCACCTGTCGGCCGACGTCGACCCGGAGGAGCTGCGCGCGGTCGACGTCACCGGGTCCGCCGTCGCCCTCGTCAAGGACCTCGTCAACGTGCCCGCGGAATGGCTCGGACCCGCCGATCTCGCCGAGCGCGCCATCGAGGCCGTCGCGGGGCTCCCCGTCGACGTCGAGGTGCTCGACGAGACCGAGCTCGCGGCGCAGGGCTACGGCGGCATCCTGGGCGTCGGGAAGGGGTCCGACCGTCCGCCGCGTCTCGTCCGCCTGACCTACTCCCCCGCGGGCGCCGACCGCCACATCGCCCTGGTGGGCAAGGGGATCACGTTCGACACCGGCGGGCTGTCGCTGAAGCCACCGGCATCCATGGTCGGGATGAAGTTCGACATGGCGGGCGCGGCGACCGCGCTCGCCGTGGTGCGCGCCGCCGCGCAACGCGAACTGGCGATCGCGGTGACCGCGTGGCTGTGCATCGCCGACAACATGCCCTCCGGGCGCGCGACCCGCCCCGGCGACGTCCTACGGATGCTCGACGGGACGAGTGTCGAGGTCCTCAACACGGATGCCGAGGGCCGCCTCGTCCTCGCCGACGGACTCGTCGCGGCGAGCCGGACGCGACCCGATGTCATCGTCGACGTCGCGACGCTCACGGGTGCCGTCATCGTCGCGCTCGGCAACCGCCACACGGGGGTCATGGGCGACGACGAGACCGTGGCGCGCTACCTCGAGGCGGCCGCATCCGCCGGTGAGGCCGCATGGCAGCTGCCGCTCCCCGACCACATGGAGGACGAACTCGACTCCCCCATCGCGGACCTCCGCAACGCCAAGGTCGGCGACCCGGCGGGCGGCACGATGTTCGCCGGGCTCTTCCTGCGCCGCTTCGTCGGACGCACGGGAGAGGATGCCGAAGCCCCCCGCATCCCGTGGGTGCACCTCGACATCGCGGGCAGCGGCGAGAACAAGGCCTCGCCCTTCGGCCCGACCGACAAGGGACCCACGGCGGCGACGGTCCGTTCGCTGCTCGCCTTCCTCGAAGCGGAGATCCGATGAGCCGCCACGAGTTCGACGTCGTCGTCCTCGGCGGCGGCAGCGGCGGGTACGCCGCCGCGATCCGCGCGAGCGAGCTGGGCAAGAAGGTCGCCCTCATCGAGAAGGACAAGGTCGGGGGAACCTGCCTGCACCGCGGCTGCGTGCCGACCAAAGCGCTCCTCCACACCGCGGAGATCGCTGACCACGTGCGGGAAGCCGCCGCGGTCGGCGTCGACGCCTCGCTGACGGGGTTCGATCCGGCGCGGATGACCGCTTACCGCGAAGGCATCGTCGCCAAGAAGTACCGCGGCCTGCAGAGCCTGCTGTCCACGCGCGGCATCACCGTAGTCGCCGGCGAGGGCCGGCTGAGCGCGGACCGGTCCGTGATCGTCGGCGAGGACGAGTACGCGGGTGCGGATGTCATCCTCGCGACGGGCTCGCAGACGAGGTCGCTCCCGGGGATCGAGGTCGGCGGACGGGTGCTCACGAGCGAGAGCGCGCTGACGCTCGACACCGTCCCCGGCTCGGTGGTCGTCCTGGGCGGCGGGGTCATCGGGGTCGAGTTCGCGAGCGCGTGGCGTTCGCTCGGCGTCGACGTCCTCATCGTCGAGGCCCTCGACCGACTGCTCCCGGCAGAGGATGCCGCGTCGAGCAAGGCCCTCGAACGCGCCTACCGCAAGCGCGGCATCCGGACCGCCCTCTCGACCCGCTGCGAGGGCGTCTCGCAGCGCGAGGACGGCGTGGCCGTCACACTCTCGGACGGAGCCGTCGTCGAGGCGGACTACGTCCTCGTGGCGGTCGGACGGGGTCCCGTCACCGACGGCCTGGGCCTGGACGAGGCGGGTGTCACCCGCGACCGGGGGTTCGTCGTCGTGGGCGACGACCTGCAGACCTCGGTCCCCCACGTGTGGGCCGTGGGCGACATCGTCCCCGGGCTCCAGCTCGCGCACCGCAGCTTCCAGCAGGGCATCTTCGTGGCGGAGCGGATCGCCGGTCTCGCGCCGGTCGCCGTCCCCGAATCGACCATCCCGCGCGTGTCGTACTCCCACCCGGAGGTCGCCTCGGTCGGCCTCACCGAGGAGCAGGCGCGCGCCGCGCACGGGGATCGCGTCGCGGCCTATGAGTTCAACCTCGCCGGCAACGCGAAGAGCGAGATCCTCGGGACCGCGGGCTTCGCCAAGGTCGTCCGCATCGTGGACGGCCCCGTCGTGGGCGTGCACCTCGTCGGCGACCGCGTCGGCGAGCTCATCACCGAGGGGCAGCTCGCGATCGGATGGGAAGCCCACCCCGAGGACATCGCACCGTTCGTCCACGCGCATCCGACCCAGAGCGAAGCCCTCGGCGAGGCGTTCCTCGCTCTCGCGGGCAAGCCCCTCCATACCGTCTGACCCCGTCGCACGGGCGACACTAAGCTAGACAGCACATCGCACTTTCTTGAAGGAGACACAGTCATGAGCACATCCGTGGTCCTCCCCGCGCTCGGTGAGAGCGTCACCGAGGGAACGGTCACCCGCTGGCTCAAGAAGGTCGGTGATTCCGTCCAGGCCGATGAAGGACTCCTGGAGATCTCGACCGACAAGGTCGACACCGAGATCCCCTCGCCCGTCAGCGGCGTCATCGAGGAGATCCTCGTGCAGGAGGACGAGACCGTCGAGATCGGCGCCGTGCTCGCGAAGATCGGTGACGGCTCGTCCGCGCCGGCCGAGTCCGAGCCCGCCGAGTCCGCTCCGGCCGAGTCCGCACCTGAGCAGTCCGCGCCCGAGCAGTCCGCACCCGCCGAGCCCGCCCCGCAGGAGACTCCCGCCGAGTCCGCACCGGCACCGGCACCGGCGGCATCCGGCGACGCGAAGGACGTCGTCCTCCCCGAGCTCGGTGAGAGCGTCACAGAGGGCACCGTCACCCGCTGGCTCAAGCAGGTCGGCGACGACGTCGCGGTCGACGAGCCCCTCCTCGAGATCTCGACCGACAAGGTCGACACCGAGATCCCCTCGCCCATCGCCGGCACGCTGACCGAGATCCTGGTCCAGGAGGACGAGACCGTCGAGGTCGGCGCCGTCCTGGCCCGCGTCGGATCCGGCGCCGCCGCGGCACCCGCTGAATCGGCCCCCGCGGCACCCGCCGAGGAGAAGGCCCCCGAGGCCCCGGCGCCCCAGAGCGAGGCGCCCGCCGCCGAGCAGCCCAAGGCCGAGGAGCCGAAGGCCGAGCAGCCGAAGGCCGAGCAGCCCGCTCCGGCCGCACCGGCGCCGGCCGAGTCGGCGTCGGACGACGAGGGCGTCACCTACGTGACTCCTCTCGTGCGCAAGCTCGCCCAGCAGCACGGCGTCGACCTGTCGAACGTGCGTGGCAGCGGCGTCGGTGGACGCATCCGCAAGGAGGACGTCCTCAAGGCCGCCGAGGCCCCCAAGGCCGAGTCCGCGCCCGTCGCTACCGCCGCGCCGGCGCCTGCCGCCGTCGAGGTCTCGCCGCTGCGCGGGACCACCCAGGCGATGTCGCGTCTGCGCAAGGTGCTCGCCAGCCGTGCCGTCGAGTCGATGCAGCAGACCGCTCAGCTGACGACGGTCGTCGAGGTCGACGTCACGAAGCTCGCGAACTACCGCGACTCGGTGAAGAACTCGTTCCTCGAGAAGACCGGCGACAAGCTGTCGTTCCTGCCGTTCTTCGCGCTGGCGGCCGCCGAAGCCCTCAAGGCGTTCCCGATCATCAACGCGACCGTCGACGGCGACCAGATCGTCTACCCGGCGAGCGAGAACCTCTCGATCGCGGTCGACACCGAGCGGGGTCTGCTGACGCCCGTCCTGCGTGACGCGGGCGACAAGAACATCGCACAGATCGCGCACGAGATCGCCGACCTCGCCGACCGGACGCGTAACAACAAGCTGAAGCCCGACGAGCTGGCCGGCGGCACGTTCACGCTCACCAACACCGGTTCGCGTGGCGCGCTGTTCGACACCCCCGTGGTGTTCCTGCCGCAGTCGGCCATCCTGGGCACGGGCGTCGTCGTGAAGCGTCCCGGAGTCGTCTCGGTCGACGGGAAGGACGCGATCAGCGTCCGCTCCTACGTCTACCTGGCGCTGTCCTACGACCACCGCGTCATCGACGGTGCCGACGCCGCGCGCTTCCTCAGCGCGGTGAAGGCTCGCCTCGAGGCGGCGCAGTTCGAAGGTCAGCTCGGCGTCTGACACCCCCAGCGGGATCATGGCTGGTCCGCGAGGTCGTACACCTCGCGGACCAGCCATCGCTTTTCCACCCGCACCATGACGAGCACCTGGGTCACCTCGGCCGTCACGATCCGGACGGCCGCGGCACCGCCGTACTCGTCGACCACCTCCACCGCGTAGTCCCCACCCGCGGCGTCGATCGGTCGGGCCGCTCCGGGCTCCTCCCAGAGCTTTCCGAGACAGGCGTCGTCACCACAGGCAGCCAGCGCGTCCACCAGGCCGCGAGCCGCGTCGACGATCTCCGCCGGCCCCTCATCGGACCGGACGGCGTCCTCCGTCGCAGGATCCTCGTCGCGCACCGGAGTGGCGGATGCCGACGGCGCCGCCGCGCGCGTCGGATCAGCGGACCCGCCGGCCGCCGCTGCCGGGCGCTCCCCTTCCCCTGACGGCCACAGGGCGCCCCCGACGATGACCGCCGTGGCCACGGCTGCCGCGACGAGGAGGACACGGCGCCGTCCCCCCGTGGGCCGGTCTGCCTGCCGATCACCCGCGCGCGGCGTCGCACGGGTGCGACGGACGACCGCGGCCCACGCGCGCCCGACCCGCTCGGCGACCCCCACGTCCACCAAGCGCGCGAGCAGGTCCCGCACGGTGCCGGCGACGCTCCCACTCGCGTGCGGAGGAGCCACGGCGCGTTCGCGTCTCCTGGGCAGGTGCCCGTCCTCGCGCCGTTCCGTCGGAAGCGGTTCGGGATCCGCCGCGGCGAACAACGCGCCTTCGATCGCCTCGCCCTCTCGGCGCAGGAGCCGGGGGTCGCCGATCGCCGCTGCGGTGCTCTCGAGTGCTCGCTGCAGCGCCGGGTCTGCGGCATCCACCCGCCGGAGGAGGTCGACGGTGTCCTCGCGCCAGGCGAGCGTGCCGATCAACGCGAGGACGGGTCTGCCCTCGGTGGTGACCCACCATCGTCCGGCCTCGGCACCGAGTCCGTCCGCCTCGCGTGCGCCTCGGAGGGCGCTGACCGCCAGCGTGACGAGGACACCCGGCGGGGGCGAGCCGTCCGTCAGCACCTCGTCGAGCCTGACGGGACAGTGCGGCAGGACGACACGGGGACCTTCCGGCGTCCCGGCGGTGTCCATCGGGGCGAGGAGGTGCTCGGCCCCGTGCGCCGCCCACGCGGGCGAGGCGCCGAAGGCAGCGGCGTCCACCCACACGGTCGGCGGGTCACCGGCGCGCAGTACCCCGGCGAACGGGGCCTCGGCCGCGGTGAGCTCGCGCAGCGCCGGCGGGATGTCCAGAGCGACGGGTTCCATTCCTCCACCCTCCGCCCGCGCCCACCATGATCGGCTGCGCCCCGACGACCGGTGGACAGCCGCCCGCGCCCGACGACGTGTGAAGAAGTCCGCGGGCCGCGAAGGTAGGCTGAGCACATGGCATCCCGCAGTACCGCACCTGAGAAGCGCCCCGGATTCTTCTCCCAGATCCGCTCGCTGTACACGTTCACCCGGAGCGAGTTCCGGTGGTTGCCGTGGGCCTTGATCGGTGCCCTGCTCCTCGGTGTCGCCCTGGGCGTCGGCCTCGGCTTCCTCGTGCCGCCGGTGGAGATCTGGAGCGTCATCCTCTGGGGTGTCAGCGGCCTGCTCATGGGCTTCCTCTTCGCGATGATCCTGCTGACGCGCCTGTCGACGCGGGTCATGTACAAGAAGCTCGACGGGATGCCGGGTGCCACCGGCCACATCCTCTCGACCGGTCTCGGTCGGAGCTGGGTGACGTCCGACATGCCCGTGGGTGTCAACCCGCGGACGCAGGACGCCGTCTACCGGGCCGTCGGTCGCGGCGGGGTCGTCATCATCGGAGAGGGTGCGCGTGGGCGACTGACGCGCCTCGTGAACGACGAGCGCAAGAAGGTCGCGCGGGTCGCCTCGGGCATCAACATCGAGGTCCTCTACGTCGGCGACGGCGAGGGTGACGTCCACATCTCCAAGCTCGCCAAGACCATCAAGGCGCTGCCCAAGACCGTCGATCGCGCCACCCTCGCGGCCGTCGTCAAGCGCATCGACTCGGTGTCGCAGTCGGTGACGTCGCTGCCGATCCCCAAGGGCATCGACCCGACGCGCGCCCGCGCTCCGCGACCCCGGTAAGCAGCCGCGTCAGCCGCGGACGAGGACGGTTCCGACCACCTTGTCGTGGAGGCCACGCTGGTCGGCGTCCCAGATCACCGCGGGCAGCACGACCACGAGCAGTGCCGTGCGGACGATGGGACGCCAGAGGCCGGGCCATCCGCCGCGCGCCAGCTCCACCCGCATCCCGAGGATCCGGTGACCCGGACTCCCGCCGATCGTGGGGATGAACAGGATCTGGAGGGCGGCGAACACGATCATCGGCGCGAACAACGTCCAGCCGGCCTTCTCAGGCAGGGCGAACTGGTCGTATCCGAAGAACGCCGTCGCCAGCACCGTCGCCGCCGCGTAGTCGATGAACAGGGCGCCGATGCGCCGGCCGGGCCGGCCGATGCTGCCGCGGCCGGTGGCGGGACGTCCGAGCCGTTCGCCGGGGTAGTCGGGCAGGGTCGATGACACCGTCTCAGCGTAATCCGGACCGCGTAACATCCTCGAAACATCGGGGACACTGCCGGGCAACTGCACCCCGATAGGTTCGAGGAGCGCCTGATCCGACGGGCGACGACAACGCACCCGATCTTGGAGACTCCATGTTCAAAGATTCTTCCGAGGTGCTCGCGTTCATCAAGGACGAGGACGTCAAGTTCCTCGACATCCGTTTCACGGACCTCCCTGGTGTGCAGCAGCACTTCAACATCCCGGCCTCGACCGTCGACGAGGAGTTCTTCACGGTCGGCCAGCTCTTCGACGGCTCCTCGATCCGCGGCTTCGCGAACATCCACGAGTCGGACATGCAGCTCATCCCGGATGTCACGACGGCCTACCTCGACCAGTTCCGCGAGGCGAAGACGCTCGTCATGATCTTCGACATCTACAACCCGCGCACCGGCGAGATCTACCACAAGGACCCGCGTCAGGTCGCCAAGAAGGCGGAGAAGTACCTCGCGTCGACCGGCATCGCCGACACCGCATTCTTCGCCCCCGAGGCGGAGTTCTACATCTTCGACGACGTCCGCTACGAGGTGAAGCAGAACTCGAGCTTCTACTCCGTCGACTCCGAAGAGGGCGCCTGGAACACCGGCCGCGCCGAAGAGGGCGGCAACCTCGCCAACAAGACGCCGTACAAGGGCGGATACTTCCCGGTCAGCCCGGTCGACAAAACCGCCGACCTGCGTGACGACATCTCGCTGAAGCTGATCGAGGCCGGTTTCGCCCTCGAGCGCTCGCACCATGAGGTGGGCACCGGCGGCCAGCAGGAGATCAACTACCGCTTCGACACCATGGTGCACTCGGCGGACGACATCCTGAAGTTCAAGTACATCGTCAAGAACACCTGCGAGCAGTGGGGCAAGGTCGCGACCTTCATGCCCAAGCCGCTCTTCGGCGACAACGGCTCCGGCATGCACACGCACCAGTCGCTGTGGCTCGACGGCAAGCCGCTCTTCTACGACGAGAAGGGCTACGGCGGGCTGTCGGACACCGCTCGCTGGTACATCGGCGGCCTGCTGGCTCACGCCCCCGCGGTCCTCGCGTTCACCAACCCGACGATCAACTCGTACAAGCGACTGGTCAAGGGCTACGAGGCGCCGGTCAACCTGGTCTACTCGGCCGGCAACCGCTCGGCGGCCATCCGCATCCCGATCACCGGGTCGAACCCGAAGGCCAAGCGCATCGAGTTCCGCGCACCGGATGCCTCCGGTAACCCGTACCTCGCCTTCGCCGCGCAGATGATGGCCGGCCTCGACGGCATCATCAACCGCATCGAGCCGCACGAGCCGGTCGACAAGGACCTGTACGAGCTTCCCCCCGAGGAAGCCAAGAACATCCCGCAGGTCCCGAACTCGCTCCTCGACTCGCTCGAGGCGCTGCGCGCCGACCACGAGTTCCTGACGCGGGGCAACGTGTTCACGCCCGAGCTCATCGAGACGTGGATCGAGTACAAGATCGAGAACGAGATCAAGCCGATCGCGGCGCGTCCGCACCCGTTCGAGTACGAGCTGTACTTCGGGGTCTGATCGCCCGACTGTGAAGGCCCGCCGGCATCGCGCCGGCGGGCCTTTCACGTGTGCGGCCGCGGGTCAGAACCCGGGGAGGTTGATCTCCTTCGGGTCGACCTCGACCTCGCCGACGTCGTCGGGTCCCCCGGTGCCCGGTGCGACCTGCACCTGATCCTCGTCGATGTCGCCCGCCACCTCGTCGGAGACGTGCTCGTCCTGCTTCTGCTGCGTCTCGGTCTCGCTGCCGGGGCTGTACGCGGTGTCGTGATCGATCTGGTCGTCCTGCGAGTGGGCGGTGTCGGTGGCCTCGGTGGGCTCGACCGGAGCGGAGTTCTGATCGTTGGTCATGACTGGACGGTACGGCCCCGCTTGGTAGCCGCCGGACCCCTTGACAGGTCAGTGAACGGAGGCGGACGAACTGCCGCTGTGCTCCTGGTGGCCTCCGCGGAGCCGGCCGACGAGCATGATCACCCCGACGATCACGAGGCCGAGGAGAAGGCCGGCGATCGCGGAGACCAGCGTCTCGCCGACCCAGACCACGACCGGACCGGCAGCCTCGAGCAGGTGCTCGACGCCGTGCAGGAGGTCGGTCGTCCAGTGCCATCCGACCTTGCCCACGTTCTCCAGGACGAGGTATCCACCGACCCACAGCATCGCCACGGTCCCCAGGATGCTGATCCCGCGGAACACCGCGGGCATGGACCGCACGATGCGGGCGCCGTTGTGGCGGACGCGCCTGACCGGGCTCTTCGCCATCCGCAGACCGATGTCGTCGATCTTCACGAGCAGGGCGACGGCCCCGTAGACGAGCAGCGTCATCATGAATCCGATGACAGCCAGGATGGCGAGGGTCTGCCAGATCCCGAGCCCTTCCTCCAGGCTGTCCAGCGAGATGAGCATGATCTCGCTCGAAAGGATGAGGTCGGTGCGGACGGCGCCCAGCACGAGCTTCTTCTCGTCGCGCTCCGCCTCCTCCTCCGCGTGGAGGTGGAACCCGAACCACTCGAGGACCTTCTCCGCACCCTCGAAGCAGAGGAAGGCGCCGCCCAGGATCAGGAGGTAGGGCAGCACCCACGGCGCGAAAGCGGTCAGCACGAGGGCGATCGGGATGATGATCAGGAACTTGTTGATCAACGAGCCGAGGGCGATCCTGCCGACGATCGGCAGTTCGCGGGCCGGGGTCACACCCTGCACGTACTGCGGGGTCACCGCGGCGTCGTCGATGACGACACCCGCGGTCTTGGACGACGCTTTCAGGGCGGCGCTGAGGATGTCGTCGACGACGGCCAGTAGTCCAACGGACATGGGGGAAGCCTTTCAGTGGGTCGGCGCTCAGCCGTAGAAGAGATTCTCGAAGGCGCGGCGGGCTCGCCGCGCGGTCCGCAGCCAATCCTCCTCCACCTGCGTGGCCGAGCGCGGTTCATACTCCAGGAGGCGGCCGATCCCGTCGAGTTTGCCACGGTCGCTCGGCAGCACGTCGCTCGTCTGTCCGGACAGCAGGGTGTTCGCCGATCGAAGCCGGCTCGCAAGCCACCATGCCGCGGCCAGGCGCTCGGCTGCGGCATCCGGGATCAATCCGGCGCCCTGCGCTGCCGCGAGTGCCTGTGTCGTGGACGTCGTCCGAAGACCCTCGACCTGCGCGGCGTGCTGCAACTGCAGCAGCTGCACGAGCCATTCGACGTCGCTGAGGCCGCCGGGGCCGAGCTTCAGATGACGCGACCGGTCGGCCCCCTGCGGCAGCCGCTCGTTCTCGACGCGCGCCTTGATGCGTTTGATCTCGCGCAGGCCCTGCGGGTCGGGATCGAGCGGATAACGGACCTCGTCCGCCAACGCCATGAACCGCGCGATCAGCTTGACGCTGCCGGCGACGCCCCTCGCCCGCAGCAGGGCCTGAGCCTCCCACGACAGGGACCAGCGCCGGTAGTACTCGGCGTAGGCGTCGATCGAGCGCGCCATGGGCCCGTTCCGGCCCTCGGGCCGCAGCCCCGCGTCGAGGTCGAACGGCGCGCGATGGTCCTCGGAATGCGTGCGCAGACCCTGCACGATCTTCAGCGCGAGATCGTGGGCGCGCTGCGGCGGCACACCGTTGGGGTCGTAGACGAACATGACGTCGGCATCCGATCCGAAGCCCAGCTCGCCGCCGCCGAAGCGCCCCATCGCGATCACCGCGAAATCGAGCGAATCGTCCTCGGGGGGCACGACCTCCCGCCAGACGGCCCGCAGCGTCGCCTGGATCGTCACCTCGCTGATGGAGGTGAGACCGTCGGCGAGCTCGGCCATCGTCAACTCGCCGAGCAGGCCGCCGAGAGCGAGACGCAGCAGTTCCCGGCGTCGCAGCGCACGGACCGACCGCATCGCGTCGCCGATCGACTCGTGACGGGCCTGGATGGCGCGAGCCTCCTGCTGCAGGGCGAACCCGGACCTCGGGCGCAGCTGTTCGGACGAGTCCAGCCACGCGACCGCCTCGGGGATCCACTCCATGAGGTCGGCGGCGTAGCGGGAGCCGGAGAGCACGTGGGTGAGCCGTTCGGCCGCGCCCGACGAGTCCCGGAGCATGCGGAGGAACCACGGCGTGTCGCCGAGGCGTTCGCTGATGCGGCGGAACGAGACCATCCCGTAGTCGGGGTCGACGCCGTCGGCGAACCACCGGATCATCACCGGCATGAGGTGCCGTTGGATGGTGGCCTTGCGGCTGAGTCCACTCGTCAGTGCGCCGATGTGGCGGAGCGTGCCGGCGGGATCGCGGAAGCCGATGGCCGCGAGACGATCGTGCGCCTGCGTGGACGACAGCGCCCCCTGCTCCTCGGCCGGGAGGGCCGCCACGGCCGACAGCAGCGGCCGGTAGAACAGACGGATGTGGATCTCGCGTACCTGCTGCTTGATCCGCTCCCAGACCGCGCCGATGCCCGCCGCGTCGGTGGCGAGGCCCGTGGCCCGCGCCAGGACGCGCAGCTCGTCGTCCGTGGTCGGCATGAGGTGCGTGCGCTGCAGGCGGCGCAGCTGCAGTCGGTGCTCCATGACCCGGAGGGTGCGGTAGTGCTGGCCAAAAGCCGCGGCATCCGTCCGTCCGATGTACCCCTCGCCGACGAGCGCGACGAGGGCCCCGAGCGTGCTCTGCTGCCGGATCCCCTCGTCGGCCAGACCGTGGACCAGTTGCAGCAGCTGCACTGTGAACTCGATGTCGCGGATGCCGCCCGGCCCGAGCTTCAACTGCCGCGCGACCTCGTCGGCGGGGATGTGATCCGTCACGCGTTCGCGCATCCGCTGGACGCTGTCGACGAAGTTCTCGCGCGCGCTGCTCGTCCACACCTGCGGCTGCACGGCCGCGCAGTACTCCTCCCCCAGCGCCAGGTCGCCCGCGAGCGGGCGCGCCTTGAGGAGGGCCTGGAACTCCCAGCTCTTCGCCCACCGGGCGTAGTAGGACAGGTGCGAGTCGAGGGTCCGCACGAGCGCACCCTGCTTGCCCTCGGGTCGCAGGTTGGGGTCGACCTCCCACAGCGGCGGTTCGATCTCGACGTCCGAGATGCCGCGCATCGTGAGGGTGGCGAGACGGGTCGCGATGTCGATCGCGCGCCCCTCCGCCAGGTCGGCGCCGTCGGCGACCCCGGCGACGAAGATCACGTCGACGTCGCTCACGTAGTTCAGTTCGCGGGCCCCGGTTTTGCCCATCCCGATGACGGCCAGCCGCGTCGCCGCGACCTGCTCGCGCGGGAACATCGCGAGCGCCGCACGCGTCCGCGCCGCGCACAGCGAGGCGTCGAGGGCGGCGCCGGCGGCGTCGGCGAGAGCGGCCGCCACCTCGGGCAGGACGTCGGTCGCGTCGGGCGCGGCGAGATCGTACGCCGCGATGAGCGCGACGATCCGCCGGTAGCGGACGCGCAGGGCGACCCACGCGGATTCATCGGATGCCGCCGCGAAACCGTCGGCATCCGCTCCGATCGCCTCGAGCAGCCCCTCCCGCATCGCCTGCGGCGAGGGGAGCATGCGACCGGCCCCGACGAGGTGGGTGAGCTCCTCGGGGTGGCGGAGGAAGAAGTCCGCGAACCCCGACGAGGCACCGAGCAGCGACCACAGCACCGCGCCCGCGTCGTCCATGGCGGTGCGCAGGGCGGCGGCATCGCGCCGGCCGATCCGCACGCAGGCCTGCACCGCGCCGTCGGGGTCCGCCGCCCGCTGGGCGCTCTCGACGAGGTGGCCGCGGTCGATCCCGGTGAGGGAGCTCAGCTCGTCGAGGGCGTCGGAGGATGGCTCGAGGTCGGAGAAGCCCGCACGGGCCAGATCGGTGAGTGCTGCGCGTCGCTCGGTGGAGGCCATCGCCTCAGAGCATCTCGAGGTTCTTCTGCAGCTCGAACGGGGTGACCTGCGACCGGTACTCCTGCCACTCGCGGCGCTTGTTCAGCAGCACGTAGTTGAACACCTGTTCGCCGAGGGTCTCGGCGACGAGCTCGGACTCCTCCATGTACTCCAGGGCGTGGTCGAGGCTCGAGGGAAGCGGACCGTAGCCGAGGGCCCGGCGTTCGGCATCCGTCAACGACCACACGTTGTCCTCGGCCTCGGGCGGGAGCTCGTACTCCTCCTGGATGCCCTTGAGGCCAGCGGCGAGCATGAGCGCGTACGCGAGGTATGGGTTGGCGGCGGAGTCGAGGGCGCGGTACTCGACGCGCGTCGACTGGCCCTTGTTGGGCTTGTACATCGGCACCCTCACGAGGGCGGAGCGGTTGTTGTGGCCCCAGCAGATGAAGCTCGGTGCCTCGTCCCCGCCCCAGAGGCGCTTGTAGGAGTTCACGAACTGGTTCGTGACGGCCGAGATCTCGTTCGCGTGACGCAGGAGGCCGGCGATGAACTGGCGGCCGGTCTTGGAGAGCTGGTACTGCGCGCCCTCCTCGTAGAACGCGTTCATGTCGCCCTCGAACAGGGACATGTGCGTGTGCATGCCGCTGCCCGGCTTGCCGCTGAGGGGCTTCGGCATGAACGTCGCGTAGACGCCCTGCTCGATCGCCACCTCCTTCACGACGGTGCGGAACGTCATGATGTTGTCAGCCGTCGCCAGCGCGTCGGCGTACCGGAGGTCGATCTCGTTCTGACCCGGCCCACCCTCGTGGTGGCTGAACTCGACGGAGATGCCGAGGTCCTCGAGCATCCGCACCGAGCGGCGGCGGAAGTCGTGCGCCGTGCCGCCGGGGACGTTGTCGAAGTAGCCAGCCGAGTCGACGGGCTCGGGTCCCTCGGGACCGAAGGACGACGACTTGAGCAGGTAGAACTCGATCTCGGGGTGCGTGTAGAAGGTGAAGCCGGCGTCCCCCGCCTTGGCGAGGGCGCGCTTGAGCACGTTGCGCGGATCGGCGACCGCGGGCTGCCCGTCGGGGGTCGTGATGTCGCAGAACATGCGCGCCGTCGGGTCGATCTCGCCGCGCCAGGGCAGGGTCTGGAACGTGGAGGGGTCCGGGTGGGCCAGCAGGTCGGACTCGTAGGAACGGGTCAGACCTTCGATCGCGGACCCGTCGAAGCCGAGTCCCTCCGCGAAGGCGCCCTCCACCTCGGCGGGGGCGATCGCGACCGACTTGAGGGTTCCGGTCACATCGGTGAACCACAACCGGATGAACTTGACCCCCCGTTCCTCGATCGTCCTCAGAACGAAGTCACGCTGCTTGTCCATCGCATCCTTCCCGGTGCCGAGCCGACTGCAAGACTATCGGTCCGCCACGGCGCCGCACTCACGCGACGCGGGCGCGCCTCAGTCGTCTTCGGCCGCGTCCTCCGCCGCCCACGCGCGGGAGCGTTCGCGCATGATCTCGGGAGCGCGCGCCGCCTCTTCGGCGGTGTCGAACGGGCCGGCCCGATCGACCGACGGCACCTCGTACCCCTGCTGCACCTCGCCCGTCTTCAGGTTGTACCAGTACTTGTCGGCGTCGCTCATGGGGTCCTCCTCGGCCTCGTGTGCTTCATCCTACGAAGGCGGCGCCCGGCATCCTACGATTCCCATCGCGCGGTCGCAGTAGGCTCGGAGGCATGACTGGGACCGCCACCACCGCCGTCGGCATCGACATCGGAGGGACGGGCATCAAGGGTGCCCTCGTCGACCTCTCGCAAGGAACGCTCCTCACCGACCGGATCAAGGTCCCGACGCCCAAGGGCGCCGAACCCGACGACGTGCTCACGGCCGTGCGCGAGGTGCTCGAGAAGCTCGAGGTCACCGACGCCGACGTCCCCCTGGGCGTCGCGTTCCCGGCGATCGTGAAGAACGGCCGCACCCTGTCCGCCGCGAACGTCGCCGACACGTGGATCGACTTCGAGGCCGAGGCCTTCTTCGAGAAGGGACTCGGCCGCCAGATTCACTTCGCCAACGACGCGGACGTCGCCGGCGTCGCCGAGATGCGCTACGGCGCCGCGAAGGACCGCAACGGCCTCGTCCTGCTGACGACCCTCGGCACCGGCATCGGCACCGCGATGATCTACAAGGGCGTCCTCGTTCCGAACACGGAGCTGGGCCACCTGCACCGCCCCGGTCACAAGAAGGACTTCGAGCACTTCGCCGCCTACTCGGCGATGGAGCGCGAGGAACTCGAATGGGATGCCTGGGCCGGCCGTCTGCAGCAGTACTACAGCCACCTCGAGTTCCTGTTCACGCCCGACCTGTTCGTCGTCGGCGGCGGCGTCTCGAAGCACGCCGACAAGTTCCTGCCGCTGCTCGATCTGAAGACCGAGATCGTCCCCGCCGTGCACCGCAACAACGCGGGCATCATCGGTGCGGCGGCGCTCGCTCTCGCGGGCGAGCGTGAGGACGTGTCGGCCGAGCAGGGCGGCGACCTGGCGGACACCACCGCGCGCTGACGCGTCGTCCGGGGGCGAATGGGCCGGCCTGTACGCCGGGTTCTGTCCGGGGGTCCTCGCGGACCCCGTGGACGGTCATCTCTCTCGGCGGCACGTTGCCGTGCCGCTCCAGCGGTCTACCCGGGGACTCGGCGGGCCGCGTCGGCATCCCCTGTCTGACCTTGCTCCGGGCGAGGTTTACCGTGCGGGTCGTGTCACCACGACCCCGGTGGTCTCTTACACCACCCTTTCACCCTTACCCCGGTCGGAACCGGGGCGGTCTGCTCTCTGTGGCACTGTCTCGCGGATCACTCCGGGTGGGTGTTACCCACCGCCCTGCCCTGTGGAGCCCGGACGTTCCTCGGTGCGCTCTCGCGCCACGCGACCGTCCAGCCGACCCATTCGCGGGGTCGAGTCTATCCGGCCGGCCGGTCACTCCTTCGCGGCGTCGACCCGCACCTGCAGGTCGAGGCGGAAGTCCAACGGGATGTCGCCGAAGAGCCGGCGCGTGGCCGCGTCGGCCGCGAGCGACACCGCCTCGGCCGCGAGCGCCGCGTGCGCGGCGGGCGTGTGGACGATGACCTCGTCGTGCAGGAAGAAGGCCAGGTGCGCCTGCCGTGCGTGGAGCGGACCCGACCGCGGCGCGGAATCCGCTTCGTCGACGAGCGGCAGTGCCGCGAGGCGCGCACGCAGGTCGCCCAGCCACGCGAGGGCCCATTCCGCCGCCGTCCCCTGCACGACGAAGTTGCGCGTGAAGCGCCCACGGTCGCGCGCGGCGCGGCGGGCGCGCGTCCTGTC
>NZ_JAMXSA010000099.1:0-2890 GCF_024124465.1 Microbacterium sp. CnD16-F | reverse complement strand
CGCGAAGAGTATCCCAAGTAGCACGGGGCCCGAGAAATCCCGTGTGAATCTGTCAGGACCACCTGATAAGCCTAAATACTCCCAGATGACCGATAGCGGACAAGTACCGTGAGGGAAAGGTGAAAAGTACCCCGGGAGGGGAGTGAAATAGTACCTGAAACCGTTTGCTTACAAACCGTTGGAGCACCCCTGGTAGGTGTGACAGCGTGCCTTTTGAAGAATGAGCCTGCGAGTTAGCGATATGTGGCGAGGTTAACCCGTGTGGGGTAGCCGTAGCGAAAGCGAGTCTGAATAGGGCGATTCAGTCGCATGTCCTAGACCCGAAGCGAAGTGATCTATCCATGGCCAGGCTGAAGCGACGGTAAGACGTCGTGGAGGGCCGAACCCACTTAGGTTGAAAACTGAGGGGATGAGCTGTGGATAGGGGTGAAAGGCCAATCAAACTTCGTGATAGCTGGTTCTCTCCGAAATGCATTTAGGTGCAGCGTTGCGTGTTTCTTGCCGGAGGTAGAGCTACTGGATGGCCGATGGGCCCTACAAGGTTACTGACGTCAGCCAAACTCCGAATGCCGGTAAGTGAGAGCGCAGCAGTGAGACTGTGGGGGATAAGCTTCATAGTCGAGAGGGAAACAACCCAGACCACCAACTAAGGTCCCAAAGCGCGTGCTAAGTGGGAAAGGATGTGGAGTTGCTGTGACAACCAGGAGGTTGGCTTAGAAGCAGCCACCCTTGAAAGAGTGCGTAATAGCTCACTGGTCAAGTGATTCCGCGCCGACAATGTAACGGGGCTCAAGCACGCCACCGAAGTTGTGGCATTGACATTATTGGTAGGCCTTCGTGGTCCAGCCGTGTTGATGGGTAGGAGAGCGTCGTGTGGCCAGCGAAGCGGCGGTGTGAACCAGCCGTGGAGGCTACACGAGTGAGAATGCAGGCATGAGTAGCGAAAGACGTGTGAGAAACACGTCCTCCGAAAGACCAAGGGTTCCAGGGTCAAGCTAATCTTCCCTGGGTAAGTCGGGACCTAAGGCGAGGCCGACAGGCGTAGTCGATGGACAACGGGTTGATATTCCCGTACCGGCGAAGAACCGCCCCAGCTAATCCAGTAGTGCTAAGAGTCCTAACCCGGCTGAGTGGATCCCTTCGGGGTGAAGCCGGCCGGTCTAACGCTCGAACCCGTTCTGGTGCGGCTAGCGTATTAACAGGTGTGACGCAGGAAGGTAGCCCAACCCGGGCGATGGTTGTCCCGGGGCAAGTGCGTAGGCCGAGAGATAGGCAAATCCGTCTCTCATTCAGGCTGAGACACGATGCGGATAAAAAGTGGGTGATCCTATGCTGCCAAGAAAAGCATCGACGCGAGGTTCTAGCTGCCCGTACCCCAAACCGACTCAGGTGGTCAGGTAGAGAATACCAAGGAGATCGAGAGAATCGTGGTTAAGGAACTCGGCAAAATGCCCCCGTAACTTCGGGAGAAGGGGGGCCATCCACTTATACGGACTTGCTCCGGAAAGGGTGTGGTGGCCGCAGAGACTAGTGGGTAGCGACTGTTTACTAAAAACACAGGTCCGTGCCAAGTCGCAAGACGATGTATACGGACTGACGCCTGCCCGGTGCTGGAAGGTTAAGAGGACCGGTTAGCCGCAAGGCGAAGCTGAGAATTTAAGCCCCAGTAAACGGCGGTGGTAACTATAACCATCCTAAGGTAGCGAAATTCCTTGTCGGGTAAGTTCCGACCTGCACGAATGGCGTAACGACTTCCCAACTGTCTCAACCGCGAACTCGGCGAAATTGCATTACGAGTAAAGATGCTCGTTACGCGCAGCAGGACGGAAAGACCCCGTGACCTTTACTACAGCTTGGTATTGGTGTTCGGTGTGGCTTGTGTAGGATAGGTGGGAGACTATGAAGCGGTGACGCCAGTTACCGTGGAGTCGTTGTTGAAATACCACTCTGGTCACTCTGGATATCTAACTTCGAACCGTAATCCGGTTCAGGGACAGTGCCTGGTGGGTAGTTTAACTGGGGCGGTTGCCTCCCAAAAAGTAACGGAGGCGCCCAAAGGTTCCCTCAACCTGGTTGGCAATCAGGTGGCGAGTGTAAGTGCACAAGGGAGCTTGACTGTGAGACTGACAGGTCGAGCAGGGACGAAAGTCGGGACTAGTGATCCGGCAGTGGCTTGTGGAAGCGCTGTCGCTCAACGGATAAAAGGTACCTCGGGGATAACAGGCTGATCTTGCCCAAGAGTCCATATCGACGGCATGGTTTGGCACCTCGATGTCGGCTCGTCGCATCCTGGGGCTGGAGTAGGTCCCAAGGGTTGGGCTGTTCGCCCATTAAAGCGGTACGCGAGCTGGGTTTAGAACGTCGTGAGACAGTTCGGTCCCTATCCGCTGCGCGCGTAGGAAATTTGAGAGGATCTGACCCTAGTACGAGAGGACCGGGTTGGACGAACCTCTGGTGTGCCAGTTGTTCTGCCAAGAGCACCGCTGGTTAGCTACGTTCGGGATGGATAACCGCTGAAAGCATCTAAGCGGGAAGCCGGCCTCAAGATGAGATTTCCATACCTTCGGGTGAGAGGCTCCCAGCCAGACTACTGGGTTGATAGGCCGGATGTGGAAGCGTGGTAACACGTGAAGCTGACCGGTACTAATAAGCCGATGACTTGATAACACACCGTTTAGGTGCTTGCGTCCACTGAGTGGTTCTCGATGTACGGTCGAGAACCGCATAACGAACAATCGTTGTGCAGACTGAAACATCAATAGTGTTTCGGCGGCCATAGCGTGAGGGAAACGCCCGGTCACATTCCGAACCCGGAAGCTAAGCCTCACAGCGCCGATGGTACTGCAGGGGGGACCCTGTGGGAGAGTAGGACACCGCCGGACTTCTTTCG
>NZ_JAMXSA010000098.1:0-2964 GCF_024124465.1 Microbacterium sp. CnD16-F | reverse complement strand
ACTCCTGGGCTGTACTCCGACACCGTGAGTGAGCTCGTCGCGAGCATCTGCAATCACAACGAAAACTAGCCCCCACATCCCTGAAGGATCACGAAACGGTTACACCACTCCACGGGACTTGACCCTCGATGACGTCACGAGCCATGTCCAACCACCGATCATCGAAGTTCACAAGCGCCTGCCCTGGCTGAGCGCTGCGCTTGTCCACCAATCCGATCTCGCCGGCTTCGCGGTGCCTCGCGATCCATCGCTCGATCGTGCGCTTCCCTCTGCCGAGCTCGGCCGCCTTCGCAGCGATCCGCTGCTCCAGACTCTGGCCAGCGCCATACATCTCTCGCGGCTCGCCCTCCCGCGCGACGTCCGCTCC
Source organism: Microbacterium sp. CnD16-F (assembly GCF_024124465.1). Lineage (NCBI taxonomy): Bacteria > Bacillati > Actinomycetota > Actinomycetes > Micrococcales > Microbacteriaceae > Microbacterium > Microbacterium sp. CnD16-F. Next base: position 2,597 of record NZ_JAMXSA010000098.1, on the reverse strand, counting down.
ACCAGCCGTGTATCCAATCAGCACTTCGCGGACGCGATCCGCACGCTCACTCGCCTGCACCCGAGACTGCACGGTCGCGTCGGCCCAGAGCACACCAAGCGGGACAGCCTCCTCCTCAGCTCGCGTGCGCCCGGGGATGTGCGCGAGACCTCCCTCGCTGCGCGGTCGCAGGACGTCCACCAGCCGAAGCCGGCGAATCCGGCCTGCGCGGGTGCGAATGATCACCGCACTGTCCACGATCTCGCGCACTGTGGCGGCTTCGCCGTCGTAGACCAGATCGGCGCCGGCCCTCAGGACCCACGTGTTGCTCATCTCAAACTCCTGTTCGCGTTGTTCATGAAGGTGTAGATGCTGGGCCACGCTCAACCCGTATCCAGGAGGCTCATGCCGCCCAGTTGGCGGCCGAGGTCCGTCTTGAGGTGTTGTCTCCAGAGCAGGTGCAGAACAACGGCACGGGCGGATCTGTAGTCGCCCGCGATCGGCGTCACGGCCCGCACGGCCTCAGTGAACGTCTGCGGTGTTCGCAGCAGGTAGACGGCCTCGGCGACTTCGGAGTCGACGAACTGGAATCGCCGCCGGTACCCGGCCAGGAACTGCACGTTGGCCAGCAGGGTGGGGTCAGGCTCAGACAGGACCCGATACTCCCACCCGTGCGCTTCAATGACACGCCGCGACCAGCCCAGCGAATCACGCACCTTGGGCAGTGACAGCTTCTCCGCCGGCTTCACATCGATCACGCAGACGGACGCGTCGGCGCACCCGATCAGGAAGTCGGGGATGTGCCGGCGCGGGGTGCCGCGATCATCTCCCTCGAGCAGGAACGGCTGCGACAGGATCCACCGCACTTGGGGATCGAAGTCGACAAGCAGCAGGTTGGCGTACTCCAACCTCGACTCGTAGCCGACCGGAGCGCCCATGGTCGCGGACCAGTAGCTGCCCGAGAAGTGACGCTGCCCCTTGTACCAGCGGAACTCTCGCCACGGGATCGCTGTCTCGAACAAGAGCAGCCGCGCGTCCGCCATCGGAATGGACTCGACGCGATCGGCAGACTTGCGGATCTGAACCGTCGCAGGCCGATTCTGACCGCTCATAGGGCGACCGTCATCTGAGCGCCGATCGACCGATGAAGCGCGAGTTGGCGCTGCGGCCGAGGCCCCTGCTGCTTAGTATCGCACCATGCCAACGGGAGTCGCACACGACCGATTCGTGAACGAGACAGTGAACGGCGAAGTGGTGGACCAGAAGTCGTTCCCATGTCGCTGCATGATCGGCGACGATCATCTGGACGATTCGTCGTCATGGGGAGATGAGCCCGATGAAGACGACGAGGACGAAATGGGATTCGCCGGCGACGACGAGATCTGGCTCTCCAGCGGCATGGACGAGGACTACGACTTCCGACCGATGAGGGATCGATAGGCACGAGTTCGGGGTTCGCACTCCGCAAGCGGTGCTCACAGCCGACGAAGGTGCGCTCCACGACCCGGTTGCGCACGGATGCTGGCGTGACTGCGCCCGTCGTTTCGATGAGCCGAGTTGAGTGCGCGCCGAGCAACTGGGTGAGAGTATCTCCAGCAGCGGAGGTGCTCCGCGAGGACCGGGGATGGGGACCAGCTGATGGCCAAGGATGTCTTTGTCAGCGTCGGCACGGGGCTCAGTCCGTCCCAGGAGACTTTCGTCGTGGCGGTCGAGGAGCGACTTCGCGCTATCGGACTCAATCCACGCACGATCGGGAGGAACACCTTCAGCGCGGATGCTCCCTTGCACGCAATATCCGACCTCATGGATGAGTGCAGGGGCGCCGTCGTGATCGCGCTTGAGCGCTTTCGATTCCCGTCCGGCGAAGAGAGACCCGAATCGGCAAAGCAGAGGCAGCTCGCCGATGTGCGAATGCCCACCAGTTGGAACCAAATCGAGGCGGCGATGGCCTATAGCCGGGGACTTCCGCTGCTCGTGATCGTGGACGAAGGCGTGCGCGCGGACGGGTTGTTGGAAAAGGGGAACGACTGGTACGTCCAAGACTTGCCCGTCGACGCGAACGCACTGAACACGACCGCCTTCACTGGGATTCTCGAGAGCTGGAGCAGTCGATTGGATTCCGCGCCCAATCCGAGGGCGAGCAAGTCTCAGCCGCCGGACCCCGCATCAATGTCAGTCGGCCAGTTGTTGGCAGCGCTGAAGCCGGCGCAGCTTTGGACGAGTCTCGGCGCGTTGGCTGCGGCGCTAGGCGTGGCCTTTGCCATTGGTGCCAACGTGATCTGATCTGTGCGTCTCTTGGGGCCCGACAGTAGGCCTGCGCGCCGCGACAGTGGCACCACGCCACGCTATCGATGGGGGTGAGCGTTTGGGTGCGCGGTGAGCGACCGGGATGCGTGCGCTCCTCGCCCCTCGCGCCCTCTCCTTGGCCGGGCCTCTGAGCTGTGCTCGACCTCTACGGCCGTTGACCCTTCATCGGTGTTGGGTCGACAACTAGTAGTGCCCCGTAGAGTGGTGTAACGATCCCGGCCAGTAAACGTCAGCGTGGCCACCGGGATCTTCCTTCGAGGAAACTCTCACATCCCACTCGAAAGGCGTCACACCGATGACCACTCCCTCTA
>NZ_JAMXSA010000097.1:0-3888 GCF_024124465.1 Microbacterium sp. CnD16-F | reverse complement strand
CCGGGTCGTCGGGCAGTCCGAGCGCCCGCTCGCGCACGCGGGCGTCGCCCGCCGCCCCGCGCCCCGGCCGGAACCCGCGCGCATCGGTCCGTTCACGAAGGCGCAGTGGGCGGGAGTCGTCGTCCTCGGGGGAGGTGCGATCCTCTACGTCGCGGCGATGGCGGTGCTCGCGGTGCGCTGGATCCTCAGCCTCGAACCGTTGCAGGACTTCCTCGCCACTTACCCCGGCGAGTACCACCTGCCCGAGGGCGCGCCCGTCGGCTTCCCCGCCTGGCTGAACTGGTCGCACTTCCTCAACGCGTTCTTCATGGTGCTGATCATCCGCACCGGCCTGCAGGTCCGCTCAGAGAAGCGCCCGGCCGCCATGTGGATCTCCAAGAAGGACCGCAAGCGCCGCATGAGCCTCACGCTCTGGCTGCACCAGGCCCTCGACATCCTGTGGCTGGCCAACGGCCTGATCTTCGTCGTCCTGCTGTTCGCGACCGGTCAGTGGATGCGGGTGATCCCGACGTCGTGGGAGGTGTTCCCGAACGCGCTGTCCGCCGCTCTGCAGTACGTCTCCCTCGACTGGCCGACCGAGAACGGGTGGGTCAACTACAACGCGTTGCAGCAGCTCGCCTACTTCACGACGATCTTCATCGCCGCACCCGTCGCCGCGCTCACCGGATACCGGATGAGTGCGATGTGGCCGAAGCAGGCGGCGACGCTGAACCGCGTCTACCCCGTCGAGTGGGCTCGCAAGCTGCACTTCCCGACGATGCTCTACTTCGTCGCCTTCATCGCCGTCCATGTTCTGCTGGTGCTCTCGACCGGGGCGCTGCGCAACCTGAACCACATGTACGCGGCGCAGGGATCGACCGATCCGGACGCCTACGCCGACAACTGGACCGGCTTCTGGCTCTTCGCCCTGTCGATCGCGGTCATCGTCGCGGCCTACGTCGCGATGCGCCCGCTCGTCGTCGCCCCGATCGCCCGCCTGTTCGGCGAGGTCAAGAGCCGCTGAGCCCGCGCCGCGCGGCGTCGCACCGGTGACGGATGCACGACGCGAGGTGCGCGTGTGGCCCGGAACCGGCGCGCGAGTTCACCCCAGCCCCGGCGATCGTGCAGACGTCACGGCCCCCGACCCTCACCCCCCGAATCGGCCGACGGCGCGGCATCCGAAACGGGATGCCGCGCCGTCGAGTCTCCGAGCGTGCGTCAGCGCACGAAGCGGACTTCCGTCAGCGTCTCGCCGAGGAAGGGTTCGGTGTGGCTCGCCCCGTCGAGGGCGAACCCGTTGCGGGTGTAGAAGCGGTGGGCGCGGGGGTTGTCCTCGGCGACCCACAGGTACAGCTCGGTGTCATCGTCCGGGACGACGGCGTCGAACAGGCGCTGGCCGATGCCGGTGCCGTGCCACGCGTCGAGCAGGTAGATGAAGTAGAGCTCGCGGTTGCGGGGCGCGTCGCGGTCGCGGGCGGGGCCGGACCCGGCGAATCCCACGATCTCGCCGCCGACGAGAGCGGCGACCATGCGGAAATCGGGACCCTGCTGGGCCCAGTGCGTCCACAGCTCGGCGAGGCGGCGGGCCGACACGTTCTCGAGCGCGGCCTTGCTGATGAGGTGGTCGTAGGTCTCGTGCCAGCACATCGCATGCACGCGACCGAGGGCTTCGGCATCCACATCGCGAACGGGACGGACGACGATGTCGGTCTGGAGTTCGGGGTCCATGGCCAGACTCTACGCACGGCCCGACGGATCGTGAAATCGACAGGGTCGCCCCCGCGCGCACGGCCCGTCGACTGTCGGAGAGCGACAACGGATGCCGCACTGTACGCGTGACCCTGACTAGGCTCGCCGCTCGTGAACGTATGGTGGCGGACTCTGCTGACCCTGATGCGCGCGCGGGTGCTGTACCGCCGCCGCGGGCCCCTCCCACCCGACGCGGTGGGCCGGATCCGGCTGCGGACCCTGCCGACCGACATCGACCTGCTCGGCCACATGAACAACGGTCGCTACGCCTCGCTGTTCGACCTCGGCCGGTTCGACCTGCTCACCCGCACCGGCATCTGGCAGACGATGGACGAGCGCGGCTGGTACGGCGTCGTCGCGAGCGAGACGGTCACGTTCCGCAAATCCCTGCAGCTGTGGCAGCGCTTCACGGTCGAGACGCGGATCATCGGCCACGACGACAAGTCGGTCTTCCAGATGCACCGCGCCGTCGTCGACGGTGAGATCTACGCCGAGATGGTCCTGCGTGTCCGGTTCCTGCGCAAGTCCGGCGGCATCGTGCCCCTCGAGGAGCTGTTCGACGCGCTCCACCGGCCCGACACCCTGCCCGAGATCCCGCAGTGGATCCACGACTGGGCCGCGGCATCCGCTCTTCCCTCGACCCGTGCCGAGGCGCCCAGTATCTGGCCCTAGCGTGTCCTGCCCCGGCGGCCGGAGGCGCGCATAGGCTGAGCGTCATGTCGGACAGCTCTGTCGCGCCACAAGCGCCCTCATCCGACCTCGCCGAGCGGGCCATCGCCCTCGCAGAGCGCTGGGTCGCCGAATCCGCCGAGGTCACCGTCGACCCCTCGGCCGAGCGTCTCGCGGGGGTGTTGAAGGACCCGAACGGCCTGCCGTTCACCCTCGGCTTCGTCGACGGGGTGATGCGACCGGAGTCCCTCACCGCCGCGGCCACCAACCTGCAGCGTGTCGCGCCGCTCGCCCCCGCCTTCCTGCCCTGGTACCTCCGGGCAGCCGTGCGGACGGGCGGCGTCGTCGCCCCCGTCCTCCCGACGCCCATCGTCCCCATCGCCCGCCGCGTGCTGCGCGAGATGGTCGGTCACCTCATCGTCGACGCCCGGCCCGACAAGCTCGGCCCCGCGCTGCAGACCCTGCGCGAGTCGGGGGCGCGGCTCAACCTCAACCTCCTCGGCGAGGCGGTGCTCGGTGAGGCCGAGGCCCTCCGACGCCTCGAGGGGATCCACGAGCTCGTCCGGCGCGACGACGTCGACTACGTCTCGGTGAAGGTCTCGGCGATCGCGAGCCACCTCTCGATGTGGGCGTTCGACGAGATCGTGGATCGCGTCGTCGAGCGGCTGCGCCCCCTCTACCTGTCGGCGGCCGAGGACGGCACGTTCCTCAACCTCGACATGGAGGAGTACCGCGACCTGGACCTGACGATGGCCGTGTTCATGCGGGTGCTGGACGACCCGCGCCTGAAGGGCCTCGAGGCCGGCATCGTGCTGCAGGCCTACCTACCCGACGCCCTCCCCGCCCTCCGAACGCTCATCGCGTGGGCGCGCGAGCGCGTCGCGGCCGGCGGCGCCCGCATCAAGATCCGCCTGGTGAAGGGCGCGAACCTCGCGATGGAGCACGTCGACGCGGTCATGCACGACTGGCCCACCGCCCCCTACGACTCCAAGCTCGACACCGACGCGAACTACGTGCGCTGCCTCGACGAGGCGCTGCGCCCGGAGAACACCGAGGCGGTGCGGATCGGCGTCGCCGGACACAACCTCTTCCACATCGCGTACGCGTGGCTGCTCGCCGGCGAGCGCGGGGTGCAGCGCGACGTCGAGGTCGAGATGCTCCTCGGCATGGCGCAGGGCCAGGTGCAGGCCGTCGCCCGCGAGGTCGGGCACGTGCTGCTCTACGTCCCCGTCGTGCGGCCCGACGAGTTCGACGTCGCGATCAGCTACCTCGTCCGCCGGCTCGAGGAGAACGCCTCGAGCGAGAACTTCCTCTCCGCCGCGTTCGACCTCGCCTACGACCGGGCCATGTTCGTGCGCGAGCGCGACCGGTTCGCGGCATCCATCGACCGCGCCGCCGACCGCACGCTGGTGACCGGACCCCGGCGCCGCCAGGACCGCGCGGCGGCAGCCGCCGACGAGGTGACGACGACGACGGATGCCGCGGCCCCCG
>NZ_JAMXSA010000096.1:0-4003 GCF_024124465.1 Microbacterium sp. CnD16-F | reverse complement strand
CGGCGTGTCGGCGCGGCCGTGCGCGATGGACGTCCCCGTCGTCGTCGTGGGCGCGACGCGTCGGGCCGTCGCCCGGGTGCCCTCGTCGGTGCGCCGCTCGGCGAGGAGCGTCTCGTCGGCGTCCTCCGGTGCCGCGACCGGACCCGTCTCGGCCCGACGTGCGACGAGCCGGGTGTCGTCGTCGCGCTCGGCCCGCAGCTCGCGGCGCGTGCGGGGCGCGAGGCGCGTCTCGTCCTCGAACGGGTCAGTCATGGCGTCTCCGCCGCGACGGCACCGTCTCGACCTCGATCGTGCCGGTCGCGGGTTCGCTCGTGACGAGGCCGCCGGTCGTGTCCTCGAGGCGGGGGTGGATGCCGCCCCCCACCACGTCGACGACGATCGCCGTCACGTTGTCGCGGCCGCCGTGGGCGAGCGCCTGGGCGATGAGCGCCCCCGTCGTCTGCGCCGGGGACGCGCCGCTCAGCAGGCCCGCCCGGATCGCCTCGTCGGTGATCTCCCCCGAGAGGCCGTCGGAGCAGATGAGGATGCGCTCCCCGGTGACCACCGGCAGCAGCCAGAAGTCGGCGGGGCTGCGCTCGCCGCCGACAGCGCGCGTGATCACGTTGCGCCCCTCGAATGTCGACATCTCATCGCGGGTCAGGCGCCCGGCATCCACCATCTCCTGCGCGATGGAGTGGTCGACGGTCACCTGCTCCAGGCGCTCGGAGAGCAGGCGATACACGCGGGAGTCGCCGATGTTGACGACGAGCCACCGGGGCTCCCCGCCCTGCTGCACGGCCACGACGCCGGTGAGCGTGGACCCGGCGCCGCGGGTGGTGCCGCGGGCGATCGCGCCGACGGCGCGGTGGGCGGCCTGGACGGCCTCGGCGACCTCCTCGGGCGCGACGTCGCTGCGGCCGACGAAACCCCGGAAGGCGTCGACGACGGCGGCCGCGGCGCGGTCACCCGCCTCGTGACCGCCCATGCCGTCGGCGACGATGAACACGGGGAAGCTCGCGAGGTGCGCGTCCTCGTTCACCCGACGCCGCAGTCCGGTGTCGGTGAGCGATCCGCTGATGACCTCGACGTGCAGCGGGCGGGGAGAGGTCATCGGGCTCCCACGTCGAGGAACAGCTCCGCGTCGCCGAGGAGGAACCGCCCCGGGACGGGGACCGGCGTGCCCACCGCGATCTCGACGTCGCCGTCGCCGACGATCACGCCGTTGGTCGAGGACAGGTCGGTGATGCTCCAGCCGTCCTCGCCGCGGCGCAGCAGCGCGTGCGTCTTCGAGACCGTGCGGGTCGCGTCGTCGACGGGGACGGGCTGGGCACCGGGCGCCTGCGCCGGGGGCGTCGGATTGCGACCGAGGACGACGAGATCGGCGGTGAGCGGGACCGTCTGCCCGTTCGGGAGCCGCAGCGCGGCGCTCGGGCGTCGGTGCGCCGCCAGCACGGTGTGCTCCTCGACCTCGGTCGCCGCCGGGGCGGGGGCGGGCGGCAGCGGTGCCACCGGGGCCGCCGGCGTGGCGGCGGGAGCCGCGGAGGGGGCCGGCGCGAGCGGCGGCGGCGACCACGGCGTGACCGGTGCGGCGGCGGGGAAGGGGGTCGTCGAGGGCGGCGCGAACGCGGTCGTGTCCGACGGGACGGATGCCGCGGCCGTCGTCGGCTGCGCGTCGCCCGCGAACGGGGTCGGCGGCAGTCCGGTGCGCGGCAGGCCGTTCCACTGCGCCGAGCCCCAACCGATGACCGAGGCCCAGACGGGGAACAGAAGGACGCCCAGCACGACGAACCCGCCGCCCCGCTCGAACCCGCGGTTCAGGGGGCCCATCATGCGGACGAGGAGGATGATCGCTCCCGCCGCGAAAAGGAGCACGAGGACGAGGGGCACCACCGTCGCGCCGAGGAGCGCTCCGGCGGCGTCGCCGCCCGAGCCGCCGAACGCGGCGTTCTGCACCGAGGCGACGAACACCGCGTTGAGGACCGAGGCGAGGATCGTGGTGAGCAGGCCGCCGCCGACGAGGACCGCCGCCCACCATCCCTTCATCCCGGCCACCTCGAACAGGGTCCAGAGGTTCAGCACCGGGATCCAGGCGCGCGCGGCGGGTCGGTCGACTTTCCGGAAGACGGCGCTCAGCGCGAGGGCGGTCCACACGTAGACACCGGCGGCGAGGACGAGCTGGACGAACGCGACCAGCAGCGACGCGACGGCGAGACCGGCGGCGGCTCCGGCCGCCTCGGCGGCCGTCGTCGCGAGAGGGATCTCCGTGGTCATGCTCTGCATCCGTCCTGGCCCTCCGTCATCGATTCCGTCGATCCCGCACCGCACACCCTATCGGCGCGCGGCCCGTCCGCGCGGGAGCAACGAGCGCAGCGACAGGCGCGCGCGCAGCCGCGCCCAGAAGCCCTTCTCCGCCGCGAAGCGCGCGCGTTCGGCCGCGACGATCCGCCAGAACTCCTCGTTCTCGGCCGCCGTCGGCGGCACCACGTCGAAGACCGACCGGTCGGCCCACGTCGCCAGGCGGGTGCCCGCCGCCTCCTCCGCGTCGCCGGCGAACAGGCGCGCGAGCTCCTGGCGCGTCAGATGGGCGGGGGCCGGGTACCCGTGGTCGACCGCCGTGTCGACGTACTCGTCCCAGCCGCCGGTGAAGCGCGCGGCGATGTCGCCGCGCCGGCGGCCGCGCCGCCGCAGCGCCTTGACGGCGAGGATCGTGACGAGCGGGCCGACGAGGACGATCATCGCGAGCAGCGAGACGCCGCCCACGCGCACCGCGGCCCACAGCGCCGACAGGTCTCGCTCCTGCGGAGCGGCCTCGGGGGCGCTCTGATCGCCATCGGAGGGCGACGCGTCGGCGGGGAGCACCGGCTCGGCGTCCTCCCGGCTCACCTCGGTCGGGTTCTCGGGGTCGCGCCGCTGCTCGAGATCGGGAGACGGGAAGCTCTCGTGCTGGGGGGTCACGTCGACGGGGAGCCAGCCCCCCGCGGCATCCGCCACTTCGATCCACGCGGCGAGATCGCCGCCCCGGCATCGTCCCTCGTCGCACACGGGCAGGTCCTCGTCCGAAGCGAGCCGCGTCCCCACGACGACCCGGGCGTCGAACCCGAGCTGGTCGGCGATGAGCATCGCCGCGACCGCGAACTGCTCGTCGTCGCCGACGGCGGCCACGAGGTCGGCGTCCGTGCCGCCGGGAGCCTGCGCCTCGCGCTCGAGCAGCTGCGTGAACAGCGTCCCGATGCGGTCGGCCGAATGCCCGGCGCGGGAGGGCTGGAAGCCGGCCCCGCCGAGCTCCCGCATCCAGGCGGGGGCGGAGCCTCCCGGCAGCTGCAGCGCGTGGCTCAGGTAGCCGCGGCTGCGGAGGCGGTCCACGAGCGTCTCGAGGGCCGCGCCGCCCGTACCGGCATCCTGGCTCTCCATCCACTCCGTCAGCGAGGCCGGGACGACCTCCGCCGGTAGGGACGGCCCGCTGCGGGACGGGGTGAGGGATGCCACCGGTCCCGCCGCCTCGGAGGGGGATGCGGCGAGCCGGTAGGCGTCCCCGGTCTGCAAACCGTCCCCTGCGATCTCGATCGCGGCACCCGTGGCGGCGTTGTGGAAGAAGCCGTCCGCGAGCTCCGCCGCGCGGGGACCGTCGAACGACACGGCGCGCAGGTCGCCGACGGTCGGCACCCAGATCCCCGTGCCGGCGTCGATGCGCACCGTCACGGCGATCTCGCCGGTGCCGGCCGGGTCGAGCCGGGACGGGACGCGGGTGAACGCCGTCGCCGGGTCGGCGAGGCCCGCCTGCGGGTCGACCGCGCGCACCGTCCGGCCGTCGTAGAAGGGGAGCGTCGCGAGCCGTACCCGCTCGGCGCCGGCGGCGGGGGAGACGGTGAAGAGGGGTTCGTCGAAGCGGTCATCGCCGAACGAGGCGCGGTACGCGGCGAGCGGGCTCGGGGCGCGTTCGAGCTCGAGCACCGGGTCGACGACGCTCCGCGCCACCTCGCGCGGCTGGTCCGCGAGCGCCCACGGCCCCCACAGTGCGGCGACC
>NZ_JAMXSA010000095.1:0-4348 GCF_024124465.1 Microbacterium sp. CnD16-F | reverse complement strand
GCCGCGCGGAGCGGCAGCGCACCGCCCCACCAGCACGCGGCCACCCCGACCCCGCCGGCCACGAACCCCGGCCGCCTGAGGTACCAGCCGGGCTCGCCGACCGGCACGGCCGGCGCCGACGCGAAGTCCACCGGAGCGCTCACGACCTGGCGCAGCCCGCGCGCATGCCATGGCCCGTCGTGAGGGCTGACCGCGGGCCCTCGCAGGGCCACCGCGAAGAGGCGACGCTCGTCGCCGACCCAAGCGGTGACGAGCGCGTGGGTCAGGTGCTGCGCGAGCGAGCACCACGGCTTGGTTCCCGTCAGCAACCAGCCGGAGCCGTCGTCCCGCGCATCGAGGCGCACGCCCGCACCTTCGGCGGCGAACACGCCCCACGACGAGCCCGGGCCGGCACCGATCGCTTCGAGGTCCGGCCCGACGGCCGCGCGTTGCGCCTGGTCGAGGATGTCGAGCGCGTCGAGGTGCGGTTCGAGGATGCGGGCGGCCGCGACATCCCGCTCCGCGACCGCCGCCAGGAACGACCAGTCGTCGGCGAGGGAGCGGTCGTCGTCGCGGGCGGCGCCGACGCCGATCGCCCACGCAAGGGTGGCGGACACATCGGTGCCGAACCCAGCGAGCTCGTCGGCTTCGGCGAGCGCGGGCCGCTGTGCGCTGGGAAGCGGGTGGTCGCCGAGGGCGCACGACGTCGAGGGATCTGCAGCGGGAGAGCTCACACTCGTGAGTCTCGGGTCGTGGGTCGCGGGACGGCAGAGGCTTGCCATCGCATCCACCTGTTCGCTAGCGGTCGACGACCCGCGCCTCACGCACCGCCGTCGACGGAAGTCAAGCCTGTCGTGCAGATGGACGAAGATCCACGAGCCTGAAGCCCTACCACCCGATGAGAGGAGTCGGTCGTGACGCAGGCCAAACCATCACCCGAACCGTCGACCGCGGAGCTGATCTCCCGTCTGTCCGAGCAGACGTCTCGCCTCGTGCGGGATGAGATGCGCCTCGCCCGAGCGGAGCTCTCCTCGAAGGCGAAGCAGGGCGGACTCGGCGTGGGGCTGCTCGGCGCGAGCGGCGTGCTCGCGTGGTTCGGCGTCGGCGCGCTCATCGCGACAGCGATCATCGCGCTGTCGCTGCTCCTCCCCGCATGGGCCGCCGCGCTGATCGTGACTGCCGTGCTGTTCATCGTCGCCGGCATCCTCGCGCTCGTCGGCAAGAAGAAGGTGTCGGCCCTGTCGCCGACGCCGGAGCGGACCGTGCAGAACGTGAAACAGGACATCACCGAAGTGAAGGAGCGCACCCACCATGACCACGCCTGACGTCCCCGCACGCGAAGTGCCCCTCTCGTCCACCCCCGCGACGAAGCCGGAACCCGCGGAGGACGCGTCGGTCGCCGAGATCGAAGCCGACATCGCACAGACCCGCGCGGAGCTGGGCGACACAGTGGAGCAGCTCGCAGGCAAGCTCGACGTGAAGGCGAGGGCGAAGCAGCAGGTCGAGACCGTGAAGACGAACGTCGCTGCGCAGATCGGCGATGCCCGCGAGCACGCGGCCGATTACGTGCATCAGGCGACGAATGCCCTCACGGACGACGCCGGCAAGCCGAACCGCAACGGCTGGATCGCCCTGGCCCTCGCGGTCGTCGCGATCGGCGCCGTCATCACCGCTGTCGCGCGCCGCGGCCGCTGAGACACACGAAAGGACCCCCGCATGTCGAAGAAGACCTCGAAGCCGGAGAAGAAGTCGAGCACGTCGGCGAAGATCCTGTACCGCCCGATCGGGCTCATCAGCGGCATGGTGAGCGGCGCCCTCGCCGGTGTGATCTTCAAGCAGCTCTGGAAGCGGGCGAGCCCGACCCACCGCGAAGACAGCCCGAAGGCCCTGGAGTCAGAATTCGGCCTCGGCGAGGTGCTGATCGCAGCCGCCTTGCAGGGCGCCTTGTTCGCCCTGGTGAAGGCGCTCGTCGACCGCGGCGGCGCCCGGGCGTTCGAGCGCGCGACCGGGGAGTGGCCTGGCGACTGAGCCCGCGGTCAGCCGCCGATTGCGTTCATCCCCCGCGCGGGCTGCAGGAACGACGGGTCGTTGATCGCGTGCCCGGGCAGCTTGCCCAGCACGCACGCGTGCAGCACCTCGGCGATCACGCGCCGTCGATCGGCGTCCGCGGCATCCACCGGCATCCCGCGCACCGCGGTCGTCACGTCGTACTCGGTCAGCGAGAACAGGCAGTTGCGGAACTGACCGTCGGCGGTCAGCCGCAGGCGGTCGCACGCACCGCAGAACGGCGCGGTCACCGACGCGATCACACCGACCTCGTGCGGGCCGCCGTCGATGCGCCACTTCTCGGCCGGAGCGCCGCCGCGGCCGAGCACCGGCTCGAGCGACCACCGTTCCGACAGCGCCTCGAGAATCTCCTCGCGCGTCACCATCGCGCTGCGATCCCACGTGTGCCCGGAATCCAGCGGCATCTGCTCGATGAACCGCAACTGCGCGCCCACCTCCATCGCGAACGCGACGAGGTCGGCCAGCTGGTCGTCGTTCACGCCCCGCATCGCGACGGCGTTGAGCTTCAACGGCTTCAGATCGGATGCCGCGGCTGCCGCAATCCCCTCGAGCACGTCATCGAGCCGGTCACGCCGCGTTAGCGCGGTGAACCGCTCGCGATCGATCGTGTCGATGCTGATGTTCAACCGCGTCAGACCCGCGTCGACCAGGTCGGGCAGCACCTCGGCCAGCCGGATCCCGTTCGTCGTCATCGCCACCTCGACCGGACCGTCGGGCCCCGAGATCGCCGCGACCCGACGCACCACGTCGACGATGTCCGTCCGCAGCAACGGCTCACCGCCGGTCAGCCGGAACGTACGGATGCCGAGACTCGCCGCCACCTCGGCGATCTCGACGACCTCGTCGGTCGTCAGGATGCTGGTGCGCGCCAGCCACTCGTTGCCCTGCTCGGGCATGCAGTAGGTGCAGCGCAGCGAGCACCGGTCGGTCAGCGAGATGCGCAGGTCGCGGTGCACACGGCCGTGCGTGTCGACGAGGCCGACGGCCGGGTCGGGCGCCGTTGCGGCGGGTACCTGCGGCGCTCGGCCGAGCGAGATCGGCACGGCCGTCACCGGCTCATCCCCCCGCGGCATCCCATTTTCCGAGCCTAATCGCCCCGACCGGCGAGGCGGCCTGTCAGACCGCCCCCGGGCTGTGAAGTCAGCACCAATGCCCCGGTTGGGCAACGATCCCGCGGTACGTTTCGGCGCATGAGCCTGCGCCGCATCGTTCTGCCGGTCCTCGCCGTTACCGCCCTGCTCCTCACGGCGTGTGCGCCGACCGAGTTCGCTCGCGAGCAGACCGCCGCTGACCGTCCCGACGCCGTCGTCGACGGGGTCGACGGCGCGATCGACGTCGCGACGCTGCGATACGTCGGGAAAGCCGACGCGTACGACGTCTACCTGGCGCGCGCAGCGGGTGACGGCGACTCGTTGTGCCTGTCGCTCACCCTCGACGACGCCTGGCAGACCACCGCCTGCGCGCGCGACTCCGTCTCGGTACAGATCAGCGACAGCGCGAGCGTCGCCGCCGACCTCAGCTACCGCAGCGGCGAGGACCGCGACATGATCTCCGACAACGTCTGGGTCAACCGGAAGTAGCCGGCACCGCGACGAACCGCACGCGGGCCGGGTCGATCTGCAGCCACAGCGCCTCGCCGACCGAGACCGACGTCTGCCGCACGTCCACCGCACCCGCCGTCGTCCGCACTCGCGCTCCCGACAGCGTCGGCTCCACCCCCACCACCGTCGCCGACCAGGCGTTCTCGCCCGCAGCGCCCACGATCCGCACGTCGCCCGGGCGGAACACAGCGGCGAGCCCGACACCGTCCCCGGCGGCGAGCGCGGTCGACGCGGCATCCGTGCTCGTCAGCACCTGCCCCGCCGCACCCCGCCACACGCCGCGCGCGGCGACCCCCGGCATCCGATTCATGTCCGCGATCGACGCGACGAAAGCGGATGCCGGGGCCCGCAGCACCTCGCGCACCCCGCCGCTCTGCACCACGGCTCCCGCCTCGATCACGAACAGCCGCTCGGCGAGGGCGACCGCGTCGCCGGCGTCGTGCGTGACCGCGACGGTCGTCGTGCCGGCGAGCTGCTCGCGCAGCATCCCGCGGATCGCCGACGCCGTCACGGGATCGAGCGCGACCAGCGGCTCGTCGAGCAGCACCACCCGCGGCGACGCCGACAGCGCCCGCGCGATCGCGACACGCTGCTGCTCGCCTCCCGACAACTCGCGCGGCATCCGCGAACCCGTCCCCGCGAGGCCCACGCGGTCGAGCCACGCGTCGGCCTCGGCGCGCGCCTGGGCGGCCGGCATGCCC
>NZ_JAMXSA010000094.1:0-4625 GCF_024124465.1 Microbacterium sp. CnD16-F | reverse complement strand
CACTCCTGGGCTGTACTCCGACACCGTGAGTGAGCTCGTCGCGAGCATCTGCAATCACAACGAAAACTAGCCCCCACATCCCTGAAGGATCACGAAACGGTTACACCACTCCACGGGACTTGACCCATGGGCGGCGACTTTTGGCGAGACGGTCACGCAGATGGAGATGTCTCCTACGGGAGCATCGTTCAGGATGAAAACGCGCTTCGCGAAGTTTCAGAATGTGCCGGAGATGCTCAGGATGTGGAGCACATTCGCTGATGTGAAGGCCGCCGAGGATCTGAAGCTCCCCGTTCCCGATATTCGCATTCGCGACGATGGCAACCGTGCCCCGCTGACCAGAGGCGTAGCCCCATCGTCCGAACTGGTGGCGTTCGTGAAGACCCTCGGTGAACGTGCCGAGATGATCGCCTCGGGCAGTGTTGACCCGCGCGAGGACAACATGCTCTCGGTCACCAGCGACGGCAGGAAAGCTGCACTCGATATGCGGCTGATCGTATCTGACGATCCCTCCGGCCCTACCAAGGTCGACGTCGCGGCCGACATGATCTTCCGTACTTGGGAAAACACCCGAGATACCGAGTACCTCGATACGGTGACCGGCGAGCCATCGCCGATCAAAGGTGCGATGCAGTTGGTGTTCTCCGACCTCTCGACACCGAACAAGGAACGGTGGAATGTGTACGAGGAACTGCGCACCCAACTCATCTACCGTGGGATGCCTGCCGAGGGTATCCGGTTCATTCACGAGGCCCGCAACGACCTCGAGAAAGGTCGCCTGTTCGCGGCTGCCCGCGCCGGGCACATCTCTGTACTTCTCGGTTCCACCGAACGCATGGGCGTCGGCACCAACGTTCAAGCACGGGCCATCGCGCTGTATCACCTTGACTGCCCTTGGCGACCCTCTGACATTGCCCAGCGCGAGGGTCGGATTCTGCGGCAGGGCAACCAGAATGAGGAAGTCGCGATCGTTAGGCTCGTCACAGAGCGTTCTTTCGACTCGTATATGTGGCAGGGCGTTGAGCGTAAAGCGAAGTTCATTTCGCAGGTGATGCGCGGCAGGCTGGATGTGCGCGAGATCGAAGAAATCGACTCCGCCTCGCTCACCGCTGCCGAGGCGAAAGCCATCTCGTCCGGCAACCCGCTGTTGCTCGATCAGGCTAATCTTCAGAGTGAAGTTACCCGGCTGCGACGGCTCGAACGGGCGCACCAGAACAACGAGCGGATGCTTGAATACACCCGTTCCCAGGCAGTTCAAGACGCTGCCCGTGCTGCCGATGACATCGAGGGGATACGGGCAGCGATCCCGAACATGATCGACACCACGGCCGAGAAGTTCCGCATCACGATCCAAGGCCGCTTCTACGATTCGCGTAGCGATGCCGGCCACGCGCTCATGGGGTGGGCAAGGCAAGCGAACATGCAGTACGCGGGGCGTCACCAAGTACAGGACTACGGCGTGATCGGGCGGATCGGTGGCTTCGACATCAGCTGCGAGCTCGTGCCCGAAATGGCCGGAGACGTGCTCGTGCGTACCAGCTTGCACGGAGTTCCGAGGGGATCGTTTACAGTCACCCGAGACTCGTTCCTGCAAGGCGGTGTCGGCCTAATCCAGCGGATCGAGAATCGTATGGCCGCACTCCCGAAGCTGCTGACCGAAGCCGAACAGGATCTAGCGCGGGCCGAACAGACCCGGCAGGATGCCGAGCAACGACTCGGGCAGCCGTTCAAGCACGCCCTCGCACTCTCTGCGGCTGAGGCCGACCTCGAAAAGGTTGAGAAGAAGATCGCCGTTATGCAGCGGCAAACCCCGGAGGAACCCACCCCTGAGCCTGAGCGGGTCTCGGCTTCGCCGCCTCGCCCAGAACTCACGGTTGAGGCGGTGCGCGCGTATCAGCCTCGGGGCGGTGTGCGCTCTGAACCCGACCAGCAGCGACCCCATACTCCAGCTGCTGCTCCCAGTGCGTTCGACCCGATGCCGCTGAGACCGTCTGGGTTGCAGATCGGGCGGTAACCGCTTCTCGGGGTGGCGACCTCACCTGCTTGTTGCCGCGCGGAGGCGCGGCGCGACATCCAAGGAGCACCACCATGAACGACAGCAGCGAACCGGCCCCCACATCTGAGCCGATCGAAACCCTCGATGCGATCATCGGGTTCTTCGCAACCGAGCCTAAGCCCAGCAGAACCCGCGACGGCGTACCCAAAATCTATGCCCGCTACGGCACCGAGCGATTCGTTCACGACCTAGAGACCGGCGGCACGATCAAGGAAGAACCGACCTTTCACGCGCTCACCGCATACTGGGGTGCTGCCGAGACAATCCTCGCTCAGTACCGCAAGGGCGACTCGTTCATCGCGCAGGGCGTGGTGCGCGTCAGCAAGCAGACTGGCAAGGAACGCTTCGAGGTCAAGCAGATCGGCCACAACACCCGACGCACCCGCTACACGGTCGACCGCAGCCCCCGCGCCGAACAGCGTGCGACAGAGCACACCGCGATGAGGCAGGCACTCAGCGCCGCGCAGGAGCACTCGACGGCAGTCAGCGCACATCCTGAGCCGCACCGCACCACACACGTGAGCGCGGCATCAGTCGGCGTGAGTCGATGAGCGAGGGCATCATGGATACGAGTGAACTTCCTCCCGACGTGGAGGCGCCCGAGTCAGAATCATCGGCATCGACATCACGAGAGTTCCCGCGTCTCGGCACTCCGGTGAACGCGGGAGGCAGAGTGAGCGCACCGCCGCGACCGATCAACTGGAACCTACTCACCAGCGAACAAGCCGAGATCGAGTGGCTCGAACTCAACAGCTGGGTGTCCTGGCTGAAACTCTCCTACGGTCTCACACCGGCAGTGCTGCCCCCGCTGTGGCACCGGCACCCCGAGCTGGTATGGGAACTCTCGGCGCTGCATTGTCATTGGCTCGGCGCCTACGATCCTGAACAGCACGCCAGCGGCCCGATCACCTGGCACCGCGACTTCACCGAAGCGCGGATGCGCCTGCGCGAATGGGTGCAAGCCTCCGGCACCCGCATCGACCGCGACCGCCCCACACGGCAAACCACTTGGCCGGGCGACACCCCGTACCCTGCGGCGGCGGAGGCCCCCATCGTTGACCGAGACGCCGACTTCGTAGAGTTCGTCAAAGCCGATGTGGCTTCGCGCCGTGCCGACGAAGACGCTTACTTCCTTCTCGTGGCTGAGCATGAAGCACGCCGCAATGCCGCAAGCGGTGATTGAGATGGTGCGCAGCTACCAGCGAAAGACTCCAGCCCTTTCCGCAGGCCGGGAGGTCAAGGTGCGCTGCGAAGACCGCGAGACCGTGGATGTGCCGTTGCTTGCGGAGGTACTCATCAGGATCGCACTCCGTTCGACATCAGCGTCTGCTGATCAGAATGAATCCGCCAAGCAGCATATCGGAAATGCCGGTCTCTCCCGGTTCTTCCAAGACGCCCTCGCGGTGAAGCAGTAGCATCGTAGACAGATACTCAAGCAAGACGTGGCACCCCTTGCGACACGGCCCCGGCGATTGCCCGGAGTGCAGTGTTCTTTCTCTCTTGCGAATCTGACCGCCACGTCACGCAGCAGCGAGTCATGCTCGGTGCTGCCTGACGAAAGGCAATCGCAATGACTCTCCTAGGTCTCCCTGCCGGTCTCGACCTCGACTCGCTCCGCAAGCTCGCTACCCAAGCAGCCAAAGCCAAACCGCAGCCCGCCCCCGGTGATGGCACCCCGCTCGCGGTGTCATACCTGCGAGTCTCGACCAAGGATCAAGCCACCCGCAACGGCCTCGAAGAAGGTCTCTCGATCCCTGCACAACGCGAAGCCGCCGAGAAGAAAGCCGCCTCGCTCGGGGCAGTGATCGTCAAAGAGTTCATCGAGCCAGGCGAATCGGCGAAGACCGCAAACCGTAAAGCGCTGCAGGAGATGCTGGAATATGTGGCGGTGAACCCCGTGCAGTTCTGCATTATCAACAAGGTCGATCGCATGGCAAGGAACCGCCTTGATGATGC
This sequence comes from Microbacterium sp. CnD16-F, assembly GCF_024124465.1. NCBI lineage: Bacteria > Bacillati > Actinomycetota > Actinomycetes > Micrococcales > Microbacteriaceae > Microbacterium > Microbacterium sp. CnD16-F. The sequence goes on along the minus strand of NZ_JAMXSA010000094.1, from coordinate 613 downwards.
CGTGATCCATGCAACGCTACGCGGGCGCAGCATCCAGCTAGTGTCGGTCACTGAGAACATCGACGAGTCGCCGTCGGGGATGCTAATGCACGGCATCCTTGCCACGATCGCGGAGTTCTATTCGCTGAACCTCGCGCAGGAGGTGGTGAAGGGCCTCCGGCAGAAAGCAGTCATGGGTGGCACTCCCGGTCGTGCCCCGCTCGGCTACCTCAACGTGCGAACCACCGAGAACGGTGCCGAGATTCGCGAGGTCACCACTGATCCCGACAGATTCGACCTTGTGAAGTTTGCGTTCGAGAGCTACGCGAATGGCGACTGGACACTCTCGATGCTCACCGAGGAAGTGAATCGGCGCGGCCTGACCACGAGACCGACACCGAAGCATCCTGAGAAGCCCCTCACCACAACGATGCTGCACAAGGTACTCACGAACCCGTATTACAAGGGCCTCGTCACGTTTCAGGGCGCAGTCTACGAGGGCAGCCACGGGTCAAGTCCCGTGGAGTGGTGTAACCGTTTCGTGATCCTTCAGGGATGTGGGGGCTAGTTTTCGTTGTGATTGCAGATGCTCGCGACGAGCTCACTCACGGTGTCGGAGTACAGCCCAGGAGTG
>NZ_JAMXSA010000093.1:0-4742 GCF_024124465.1 Microbacterium sp. CnD16-F | reverse complement strand
CCGCGGCAGAGGCATCGACAGCCTCCCCAGCATTCGCACCACCACCGACGAGACCCCTGGCTAGACTGCCCGCAACCGTTCACTTTTCGAGCGCCGAAAGTGACCAGGATTCACCCGCCGCCGACACAGGCCACGACGAATCGGAGGTTCACTACCGACTCATCCGGACGGAGGAGGACGCGGGCGCAGTCTCGTTCGCGGGCTCCCCCACGATCACCCTGGATGGCAACGATCTCTTTCCGGGGTCGGGGCGAAGCAATGACCTCGCCTGCCGTATTTACAGCACCCCTGCTGGGCTGGCCGGGATGCCAACGGTTGAACAGATTCGAGAGGCGCTCTCCGCTCATGGCGACTGACGAGGACGTTGCGTGCACGTGCTGCGGGCGACATCTGCCACGCAAGAAGCTGCACGCATTCGGAGACGATCGCGCTTTCATCTGTCGACGATGCGGCTGGTGGGTGGCTCTGCGCCTACATCGCGACCGCCCGCCTGCCTAAGCGTGAACTCACTCAACGGCTGCCCACGGCGATCGCGCCGATGTAGAGGGCGAGTTGATGGGTGTCCCACCACCGCACAACGGATCTCACTCGGTGCTCTCATCCCCGGCGCGGATCATGAAAACTGCTCCGGTGATCGCTGCGGCGAAGATTACGATGTCGGCGATGTTGCCGATGAACCAGTTTCCGTAGGCGAGGAAGTCCACGACGTGACCACGGGCGAATCCGGGGTCCCGGAAAAGGCGGTCGCCTGCGTGTGAGGCGGAAGCGCCGCCGAGCGCGCCGATGACGATCGCCCATCTCGCGCGTTGCACTCGGAACGCGAACACGATCGCTGTGACCGTGGCGGCGACAGCGAGCAGCGCGAACACCCAGGTGAAGCCTTCCCCGAAGGAGAATGCCGCTCCGGGGTTATAGGCGAGCTGCAAACCCAGCAGGTCACCGATCAGCGGGATGCGCTCACGGTCGGTGAGGGTCGCTTCGGCCCACACCTTGGTTCCCTGATCGATCAGCACGACGACCACTGCGATCAAGAGCGCTCCACCAGTGAGCTGCCGCCGCCGGGTCGACGACAGCTTGCGCGCAGCGGGCGGATGAGCCTCTGACTGGGAGGAGGTCATGCGAGCACCTCGATCAGACGGACGATGACCCCAGATTCGATCAGGATGAACAGGCCCAGGCCGATGAACACGGCCGGTACGAGCCAGTGCTCGACGCGCTCCAGCCCCTCGGTAACAGCCTTGTTGGTGCCGATCAGCCGGCCGGCCGCGCACCAGACCGCGACGAGGATCAGGAATACGACGATCATGATCGCGACGTCGCTGGGGGCGCTGGTGCGGAAGATCGGCGTGTAGAGGGAGATGTTGTCGGCCCCGTTGGCGATCGTGATCCCTGCGACGCCCCATAGTCCGACCGCGGTGATCTTGGAGTCGTCATCATCGTCATCGCTGTTACGGCGCAGGCCGCGAATGAGCGTCCAGATGCCGATGCCGAGCGGGATCAGACCCAGGAAACCGACCCATTCGTCCGGAACGATGGTGAGACCGAGAGCGGCGATCACGCTGATCACGACGAGGGTGATGAACCCGAGATACTGGCCCGCGACGATCTGCCACGGCCGGGGCTTCCCTCGACTGGAAGCCAGGAACAGCACGGTGAGCACGACAATGTCGTCGATGTTGGTTGCCGCGAACAGGCCGATCGCTGAACCGATAGTTGCGAGCATCAGCTTTCCAGTCGTGGCGTGCGGGTGCGTGCGGCGCGCAGACCGTTGAGGATCACGATGACCTCCGCGACCTCGTGGACCAGGACGACGGCCGCGAGCCCCAGGACGCCGAAGAGCGCGAGCGGGAGCAGTGCAGTGATGATCAGCAGCGACAGGATGATGTTCTGGTTGATGATCCGTCGACCGCGGCGGGCGTGATCGAACGCTCGCGGGATGAGGCGCAGATCATGGCCGGTGAAGGCCACGTCGGCGGATTCGATTGCCGCGTCGGAGCCGGTGGCGCCCATCGCGATACCGATGTCTGCGCCAGCGAGGGCCGGTGCGTCGTTGATTCCGTCGCCGATCATCGCGACCGGCCCCGCCTTTGACAGCTCGCCGATCGCGGTTGCCTTATCCTCGGGACGCAGTTCCGCGCGCACGTTGCTGATCCCGGCCTGCGCGGCCAGTGCACGAGCGGTGCGGGCGTTGTCTCCGGTGAGCATCGTCACGCCGACGCCTTGGTTGGTGAGCGTCCGGACTACCTCGGGGACTTCAGGGCGCAGTTCGTCGCGGACGCCGATCGCGGCGACGGGGGTTCCGTCGCGGTGGACGATCACGACGGTCATGCCCTGCTCCTCCAACTCCGCGACCTGCTTCCCGAGGTCGCCCGCGTCCAGCCAGCGAGGACTGCCGACGGTGATTCTCGATCCGCCGACAGTGCCGTCGATGCCGTGCCCGGCCTGCTCGGTCACATCTGCAGCTGCCGGTGTGCCCGGGGCCGCGGCGGTGATCGCAGAGGCAAGGGGATGCGTGCTGTGCTGCTCCAGTGCGGCCGCCCAGGCCAGCGCCTGTGTCTCGGTCACGCCGTTCGCAGTGAGCACCGCGGTGACCGCAGGTTCGTTGCGGGTGAGGGTGCCGGTCTTGTCGACCGCGACGTGGCGGACCGTGCCGAAGCGCTCGAAGACGGCGCCGGACTTGATGATCACGCCGAACTTGCTTGCTGCGCCGATCGCGGCGACGACCGTCAGCGGCACCGAGATCGCCAGCGCACACGGAGAAGCGGCGACCAGCACGACAAGCGCGCGGGTGATCCACACCTCTGGATCGCCCAGCAGCGACCCGATGATCGCGACGAGCGCTGCGAGGATCAAAACGCCGGGTACGAGCGGGCGGGCGATCCTGTCCGCGAGACGTGCACGCTCGCCCTTCTCGGTCTGCGCCTTCTCGACCAGCTCCACGATCGTGGTGAGCGAGTTGTCGGTGCCCGCAGCGGTCGTTTCGACCTCCAGCGCGCCGGCGCTGTTGATCGCACCGGCCGACACCGCATCGCCGGGCTCGACCTCGACGGGGATCGACTCCCCGGTGATCGCCGAGGTGTCCAGGCTGGAGCGGCCAGAACGGACGATCCCGTCGGTTGCGATCCGCTCGCCGGGACGGACCACCATGACCTGGCCGACCGTCAGCTCTCTCGCGGGCACCTGCGCAGAGACGCCGTTCTGCAGCACGGTCGCTGTCTCCGGCACGAGCTTCAGCAGCGCCCTCAGCCCGCCCCGGGCACGGTCCATCGCCTTGTCCTCGAGCGCCTCAGCAATCGAGTACAAGAACGCCAGAGCCGCAGCCTCCTCCACGTAGCCGAGGATGACCGCGCCGATCGCGCTGATCGTCATCAGCAGCCCGATACCGAGCTTGCCCTTGAACAGTTTCCGGATCGCGCCGGGCGTGAACGTCGACGCACCGAGGAGCAGACCGGCCCAGAACAACACCAGCGCCGGGATCTCGAGGCCGGACCATTCAAGGATCAGACCGGCCAGGAATGCGACACCGGAGAAGACCGGCACCATGATCCCACGGTCCCTCCACCAGGGCCGCACAACCTCTTCGGTCTCATCCTCCGCCGCAGTGGCAGGCTGGGCAGGCTCGTGCTCGCAGCCACACGCCGCGCTCACGCGTCCGCCCCCGTCCCACAGCAGCCAGCCACCGTGCACGCAGAGTCCACGCACGGCGCGTGCTCATCGACCGCCAGCGTCACGTCCACGAGCGCGACGAGCGCAGCCGTAAGATGCGGGTCGGCGATCTCGTAACGAGTCTGGCGACCCTCCGGCTCGGCAACGACAATCCCGCAGTCACGCAGGCAGGTGAGATGGTTCGACACGTTCGAACGCGTCAGCTCCAGCTCACGAGAGAGCACAGCCGGGTAGCTCGGTCCACCGAGCAGAGACATTAGGATTCGGGAACGCGTGGGATCGGCCATGGCCCGGCCGAGCCGGTTCATGACATCGAGGCGTGAGGAAATAGTCAGCACAAACTGAACTATACAGTGATTGATGACCTATTGGAACGGCTTCACCCCAGGCGACATCTCTGGGGCTGGGTGTAAGTACATCCGGCTCACACCCCACCGAATACGCCTACCGAAACCCGCTTACGGCGCACGTTTCTGGCATTCGATCTGGTGTGCCTTCACTCACCGCGCCGCAAACGATCGTTTCCGGCAGCACCACCACAGCCGCGTTTCAGGGTTCGCCGGCGTCAGTTTGGGCTCCTTCTGGCGCGGGAGCGATGAAGACTTGAGCTCTGCTCGACAGAGACTTACCGCCCCCGGCAAAGTCGTCCCCGTCCGCGACGAGATACAACGACAAATTCTCCGCGCCCTCCCCTAACTTCGTTCCTGACCACAAGTAGCCCTGGTCGACGATCTGGGCCGGCTCAGTGCAGGCAACGAAGCCGACCCCGGGAGAGTCGAGCCTTTGCAAGGCGAGACAGATGAGCCGCTCATCACTGGTGCCCTTCTCCCCGGCAACAATCCATCCACGTGTCTCACCGTGGTCGAAAAGCCATCGCGCGGAGCTTGCGTCTAAGCGAACAGCGAAGGGGGCCGCACTGGGGACGTACGTATCCATCGGCTCTTGCGGCGAGGTCAAGTCCCGTGGAGTGGTGTAACCGTTTCGTGATCCTTCAGGGATGTGGGGGCTAGTTTTCGTTGTGATTGCAGATGCTCGCGACGAGCTCACTCACGGTGTCGGAGTACAGCCCAGGAGTG
>NZ_JAMXSA010000092.1:0-4972 GCF_024124465.1 Microbacterium sp. CnD16-F | reverse complement strand
CGGCGTCATCGCCCGCGGGCGCATCCTGCCGCGCGGCGCGGGCCTCGAGCTCTCGCAGGCGCGCCAGGGCGGGGGCATCCCCTGCGATGTCGGGGGTGCGCCCGTAGGCGCGCTCGCGCAGTCGGGCGAGCTCGGCGGCCTCGTCGTCGTCCATCGGGATCACTCAATCAACACATCGACGGGATGCGGGCCGAATCGGCCTTCGCCGCGCCGGATCAGTCGTCGACGAGCAGCGAGTCGGCGACCGGACGCCGCTCCCGCGGGGCGTTCTCGCGCGCCTGCAGTTCCTCGGATGCCGCGTCGAGGTCGCCCACCGGTCCGACGGCCATGACGGTCAGGGCACGCTGCGTGTCGGTGAGGCCGAACGATTCGGCGATCCGGTCGGCGTGGAAGCCGCCCATCTGGTGCGTCCCGAGGTCGTTCGCATGCGCCTGCACGGTGAAGTGCGCCGCGGCCTGGCCGACGTCGTACGCGGCCCAGCGCAGCGCCTTGCCGTCCTGCTCGGTCGTCGCGACGAACACGACGAGCGCGGCCGCGTCGGCCGCCCACGAGCGGTTGAACCCCATCAGGCTGTCGACGACGGCGGCGTGGGATGCCGACCCCCGCCGCGCGACGATGAACCGCCACGGCTGCGTGTTCGACGCCGACGGCGACCAGCGCGCCGCCTCGAGTGCGGACCGCAGGGCCTGCTCGTCGATCGGGGCGGACGCGTCGAAGATGCGGGTGCTCCAGCGCTCGCTGAGCACGTCGAGGAGGGGGGCGTCGGTCGTGGCGGTGCGGTTCGGCATCAGTCCATTCCATCACCGCCTCCCTGGGTGCGGGGTCGATGCGTCAGGACGTCGGCCAGTCGGCCGGGCCCGCCGTGCCCGCGGCGTACTCGTCCATCGGCACGCGGCCGTCCCGCCACGCATCGATGACCGGCTGCACGATGTGCCAGCAGTCGACGGCGGCGTCCCCGCGCACCGAGAGCATCGCGTCGCCGTCGAGGATGCCCGAGAGCACCTCGGCGTACGCCTTCAGCGACCCCTCGCCCAGGTGGGCCTCGAGGGTCGCCCGCTCGAGCTCGAGCGGGTCGGCCTCGCCGTTGACGTTCAGTCCGAGCGAGATCGAGTCGGGTCCGAGCGAGAAGCTGAGGACGGTGGGGCCGGGGTCGCCCGTGAAGCCGCGCGGCAGGTGCCGCACCGGGTGGAAGCGCACCTCGACCTTCGCCTCGGCGTGGCCCAGGGCCTTGCCCGAGCGCAGCGTGATCGGCACGCCCTGCCAGCGGGCGTTGCGCACCTCGACGGTCATCTCTGCGAGGGTCTCGGTGCCGCGCGCCGGGTCGACGCCCGGCTCGTCGACGTACGACGGGAACTCGCGTCCGTCCACGGTGCCCGCCGTGTACCGCGCCCGTCGCGACGAGGCGACGGGGTCGTCGCCCCAGACGGCCGTCGCGCGGAGTGCTGCGCCCGTCGCGTCGCGGAGGTCGCGTTCGTCGAGGGAGGCCGGGGGCTCCATCGTCACGAACGCCATCACCTGCAGCAGGTGGCTCTGGATCATGTCGGTCAGCGCGCCGGCCTTGTCGTAGTAGCCCGCACGGCCTTCGAGACCCAGCGGCTCGTCGAACTGCACGAGGATCGACGCGATGTGGTCGGCCGACCACGCCGGTTCGATGAGCCGGTTCGCGAAGCGCACCCCGAGCAGATTGAGGACCGTCGAGCGGCCGAGGAAGTGGTCGACGCGGAAGACCTGGCTCTCGGGGACGAGGTCGGCGAGGGTCTCGTTGAGGCGTTCGGCGCTGGCGGCATCCGACCCGAAGGGCTTCTCGAGCGCGAGGATCGTGCCGTCGGGGATCGTGACCGACCGCAGGGCCTCGCACGCCTTCGCGGCGACGGCGGGCGGCACGGCGAAGTAGAGCGCGGGGCGGCCCTCGGCGGCATCCAGCAGCGTCTGCAGCTGACCCGGGTCGGTGATGTCGGCCTGCGTGTAGGTCGTGTCGGAGAGCCGGTCGAAGGCGGACTCCGCATCGGTCGTCGCGAACGCCTTCCGGACCGTCTCGCGCCAGGCGTCGTCGGTCCACTCGTCGACGCCGGCGCCCGCCAGGCGCACGCTGCGGTCGGGCTCGCGCGCGAGCAGCTGCCCGAGCGCGGGCAGGAGCAGGCGCGAGGTGAGGTCGCCAGAGGCGCCGAGGATGAGCAGGGTCGTGTCGGCCGTCATGCGCGTCACCCTAGCCCCGCGGTGCGCGCGAACCGGAGTTGGGGGCTGTCTCTTGCCCCGACCGTGCGCGAGGGCGACAATGACGAGGATGCCTGCCCCGATCGAGTCCTACGCCCTGCTCAGCAACTGTCGGACGGCGGCCCTGGTGTCGGATGCCGGCAGCATCGACTGGCTCTGCCTCCCCCGCTACGACGCGGCGTCGATCTTCGGTGCGCTGCTCGGCGACGAGGAGCACGGCCGGTGGAGCCTGCGGCCCGCCGATCCCGAGGCCACCGCCGCGCGGTGCTACGACGGCGACACGTTCGTGCTCGTCACGCGCTGGACGACGTCCACCGGCGTCGCCGACGTCATCGAGTTCCTGCCGATCGACGAGGACGTCGTCGTGCGGCGGGTGGTCGGCGTCGAGGGGACGGTCGCCTTCGAGAGCGAGTTGCGCCTGCGGTTCGACTACGCGCGGGCGCTGCCATGGGTGCGGCAGATCGGCGACGACGACGCGGCGGCCGTGCTGCTCGCGATCGCGGGGCCCGACGCCGTCGTGGTCCGCGGTCCTCGGCTGCGCCCCGACGGGACGACCCACCGCGGATCGTTCACAGCCCGGCCGGGGACGACGGTCGACTCGGTGCTCGCGTGGGACCGGTCGTACCACCCGCATCCCGTCGCGTGCGACGTCGACGCCGCCCTCGACGCGACCCGCCGGTGGTGGACCGAGTGGGCGTCCCGCATCGAGGGCCACGGACGCTGGGCCGACCACGTGATGCGGTCGATGCTCGTGCTGCGCGCCCTCACCCACCCCGACACGGGCGGCATCGTCGCGGCGGCGACGACGTCCCTCCCCGAGGACCCGGGCGGGTCGCGCAACTGGGACTACCGCTTCGTCTGGCTGCGCGACGCCGCGCTCACGCTCGAGGCCTACCTCGCCCACGGCTACACGGCCGCGGCCGAGCGTTGGCGCGGATGGTTGCTGCGGGCGGTCGCCGGCGACCCGGCCGACGTGCAGATCATGTATGGCCTCGGCGGCGAGCGCGACTTGCCCGAGCGCGAGCTGACGAGCCTGCCGGGGTACCGGGGCTCGGCGCCGGTGCGGATCGGCAACGGCGCGGTCGACCAGTACCAGGGCGACGTGATCGGCGAGGTGCTCGTCGCCCTCGAGGCGGCGCGCCTGGCGGGAGTCGCCGAGACGCCGTCGTCGTGGTCGCTGCAGCGTGCGCTGCTGGCGCAGGTCGTCGAGTGGGTCGACCGTCCCGACCACGGCATCTGGGAGATGCGCGGCGACCTGCACCACTTCACCCACTCGCGCGCCATGGTGTGGGCCGCGCTCGACCGCGGCGTCCGCGCGGTGCGCGAGCACGGACTCGAGGGCGACGCCGACGTCTGGGAGCGACTGCGCGACCGCGTGCGCGCCGAGATCGATGCGACCGGAGTGGATGCCGCGGGCGGCCACTTCACGCAGCACGACACCACCGACGAGGTCGACGCCTCGCTGCTGCTCCTGCCGCTCGTCGGGTTCTGCGCGGCCGACGACCCGCGGATGCTCGCCACCGTCGCCCGCATCGAGCGCGACCTCCTGCGGGACGGCTTCGTCATGCGGTACCGGACCGCCGCCGGCACCGACGGACTGCCCGGCGACGAGCATCCCTTCCTCGCCTGCTCGTTCTGGCTCGTCGAGCAGTACGCGGCGACCGGCCGCATCGACGACGCGACGCGCCTCATGGACCGCCTGTGCGCCGTCGCCAACGACGTCGGCCTGCTCTCGGAGGAGTACGACCCCGCCACCGGACACCACATCGGCAACACCCCGCAGGCGCTCTCGCATCTCGCCCTCGTCGGCGCGGCCGACGCGCTCGCCGGCCACGTCGGCCGCGCGGCGCACAGGACCTAGTCACCTCGTCAAGTGCCCTGCACGGAGTGGGTGCCGGGGGTACCGTCGTAGACGGGACCGCTGACCCGGGCGGAGGAGGAGACGATGACGGACGCACCCGAGCCGCTCGTCGGCGACACTCTGGCGGATCGTTACCGGCTGATCGCGCAGGTCGGTCAGGGCGGCATGGCGCGGGTCTTCCGCGCGGACGACACCGCGCTCGGGCGGACGGTCGCCGTCAAGGTGCTGCGCCCCGGCGTCGAGGGGGTCGCCGGAGCGCCCGAGCGCGCCCGGAGCGAGGTGACCCTCCTCGCCTCGCTCAACCACCCGTCGCTCGTGACCCTCTTCGACGCGCACCTGACCGGATCGCCCGAATACCTCGTGATGGAGTTCGTCGACGGGCCGACCCTCAGCTCCCGGATCGCCGAGGGGCCGCTGCCCCCGGCCGAGGTCGCCGCGCTCGCCGCGGAGCTCGCCGAAGCCCTCCACGTCGTGCACGCGTCCGGGGTCGTGCACCGCGACATGAAGCCGTCGAACGTGCTGCTCGCCCCGCCGCACCTGCCGGGCGGGCGGCCCCGCGCGAAGCTCGCCGACTTCGGCATCGCCCTGCTCCTCGACAGCGCCCGGCTGACGACGCCCGGCACGATCATCGGGACGGCCGCCTATCTCGCTCCCGAGCAGGTGCAGGGCGGCGACCCGGCTCCGCCCGCCGACGTGTACGCGCTCGGCCTGGTGCTGCTCGAAGCCCTCACCGGCGAGCGCGCGTACCCGCACACCGATGGGGTCGGCGCCGCCCTGGCCCGCCTCACCACGCCGCCGACGATCCCCGACGCGCTCGGCCCCGCCTGGACGTCGCTGCTGTCGCGCATGACCGCCACCCGCCCCGAGGAGCGTCCGACCGCGCTCGCGGTCGTCGAG
>NZ_JAMXSA010000091.1:0-5087 GCF_024124465.1 Microbacterium sp. CnD16-F | reverse complement strand
CCGTCCTCGCGCCGTCCTACGGCCCCACCGGTCTGCGGCTGCCGCTGCCCGGCGCCGCCGAGCTCGGCGATCACGACGGCGCGACGGTGTCGGTCGCCGAAGCCCGCGCGATGCGCGCGGCATCCGCCTTCGACTCGATCGAGGACGTCCCGCCGCGCAGTCCGTCGCGCGGACGCATCCGCCTCGCCGACGGGCGGGTCATCGAGCTCGAGCGCACGGTCATCGTCGGTCGACGCCCGCGCTCGACCCGCCCCGCCGAGAACGAGCTGCCCACGCTCGTCGCGGTCGACGGACCGCAGCACGACATCTCGCGGAACCACGTCGAGATCCGCGCCGAGGGTGAGCACGTGCTCGCCGTCGACCTGGCGAGCACCAACGGCACCGTCCTGCTGCGCGGCGGACACGACCCCGTGCGGCTGCACCCCAACGAGCCGACCATGGTCATCGACGCCGACGTGCTCGACCTGGGCGACGGTGTCACGCTGACCTTCGAGGACCTGCCGTGAGTGCGAAGCGCGCTCCCGCCGCGCCGCCGCAGCTCCCCGGTTTCTCGTACGTCCAGGTCCTCGGCTCCGGCGGCTTCGCCGACGTGTACCTGTATGAGCAGGCCCTCCCGCGCCGTCGCGTGGCGGTGAAGGTGCTCCTCGCCGAGAAGATGACCAGCGGCGCCGTCGAGCAGTTCCAGGCCGAGGCGAACGTCATGGCGATGCTCTCGACGCATCCCGCCATCGTCACGATCTACCAGGCCGGGGTGGCCGAGGACGGCCGGTCGTACCTCGTCATGGAGTACTGCTCCAAGCCGAACCTGCAGGTGCGCGCCCGCTCGGCGCCCATCTCGGTCGCCGAGGCGCTCCGTGTCGGCATCCAGGTCGCCGCCGCGGTCGAGACGGCCCACCGCGCCGGCATCCTGCACCGCGACATCAAGCCCGCGAACATCCTGGTCACCGAATACAACCGTCCCGCGCTGACCGACTTCGGCATCGCGACGACCGCCGACGGCCGCGATCCTTCCGCGGGGATGTCGATCCCGTGGTCGCCGCCGGAGTCCTTCGCCGACACCCCCGAGTTCACGGTGCAGTCCGACGTGTGGGCGCTGGGCGCCACCGTCTACAACCTGCTCGCCGGCCGCTCGCCCTTCGAGGTGCCCGGCGGTCGCAACGGCGGCGCCGACCTGATCCGCCGCATCGAATCCGAGCCGCTCGCGCGTCTGGAGCGACCCGACGCGCCCGCGTCGCTCTTCCAGGTGCTCGAGCGGGCGATGGCCAAGCGCCCGGTGGACCGGTTCGAGTCGGCCGTCGCCTTCGCCCGCGCGCTGCAGAAGGTGCAGATCGAGCTCGCGCACTCGGTCACCCCGATCGACATCCTCGACGATGCGCCGCCCGTCGAGGAGCAGGAGGAGGATGGCGAGCTCACGCGCGTGCGGGGCATCGTCAGCATCGATCCGCACACCGCTCCGGCCGCAGGCCCCACGTGGGAGCGTTCGGCTCTCGCCGCCGGTTTCGGGACGGGCCCCGACGCGACGGTCCAGCGCGACACCTCGGGTTGGGCGCCCGGCGGCGCGCCCGCCGACACGGGAGCGGACGCCACCGTGCGACCGCCGACCGCCATCCCGCCGGCCGCGCCGGTGACGAGCGAGGCCGACGAGGGCACGATGCTGCGTGCCTCCCAGCGCACAGCGGCCACCCCCGCGGCGACGGGACCTGCGCCCGCGACTGCCACGACCGCGCCGCCGGCGCGCTCGCGCAAGGGGCTGTGGATCGGCATCATCGCGGCGGCAATCGTCGCGGTCGTCGTGGTCGGTGCGGTCCTCGTCGCCTCGGCACTGGCGCCACCCGCCGAGGTGGCGGACCCGCAGGAGACGACGACGACCGCCCCCGAGCCGCAGGACCCGGTGGCGGACTTCATCGCCGCGCCGGAGAAGAGTGACAACACGATCCGAGGCGGCGAGGTGATCTTCCGCTGGGTCAACCCCGATCCGCAGGAGGGCGACACCTACGTCTGGCAGCGGGTGCGGCTCGACGGCGGCGAGGCGGCCGCCGAGAACGTCGCGGAGACGAGCGTCGTCGTCCCGCTCGAGGGCGACACGCAGGTCTGCATCGACGTCAGCGTACGGCGCGAGAACGGCGCGACGAGCGACGCGACGCGCCTCTGCGCCTCGTCCTGAGGGGGCCGATCAGCCCCGGTCGAGGACCTTCACGATCACCGACCGGCGGCGCAGCTCCGCGATCGTCCGGGTCTCCTCGTGCGCGTCGCGCCCGAGCGCCTTCACGTCCGTGACGACGAGGACGTCCCCGGCGCCGAGGCGGCCGAACAGTCGCGTGAGCCGGTCCTCCCACGTCTCGCCGGTCTCGGGGGCGGGATGCCGGAACCCGGCGATCGGCACCCCGAACTTCGCGAGCGCCTCGCGCTGCGCGACGATGCTCGGCATGTCGGGGCGCGAGACGACGAGACCGACGAGCCGGGATCCGGCGGGCAGGGCGAGCCACCACTCGGGGCTCGGATCGACCGCGGCGAACCCCGGGGCATCCGTCATCGGGTCGTCGGGGATCGCGATGGTGCGCGACTCGGCGTAGTCGCCGGGTGTCGGCTGGTCGGCGTGTGCGTCCACGGTGATCTCCTCGCTCGCTCCCATTGTGTCCGATGACGGCGGTGCCGCGAATCCGAGCACGGTCGAGGCCGTCGCCGCAACCCGTTCCGCGCGCGGGATCGGCGGGCGTACCGTTCCGGCATGACCTTCAACCCGGATGCGGACGTACGGGGCTCGCGCGCGACCCTCCGCGGCGGCCGGGGCGCCGTGATCGCCGGCGGTGCCGGCGGCGCGGGAGCCGTCGTCGTGCTGCTGCTGATGCTTTTCACGGGGCAGGACTTCAGCGGCTTCCTCGGCGGGGGCGGCGGGGGTGGCACGTCCCCCGACCAGGGCGTCGTGGAGAACTGCGACAGCGGCGCGGACGCCAACGCGAACGACGACTGCCGCCTGGACGCCGGCGAAGAGGTCATCAACGCGTACTGGCGGAGCGAGCTCGACGGCTACGAGAAGCCGAAGCTCGTCCTCGTGGAACAGCAGGCGCAGACGCCGTGCGGCACGGCATCCAATCAGACCGGTCCGTTCTACTGCCCGACCGATCGCACCGTCTACATCGATCCGACGTTCTGGAGCATCCTGCGCGGCCAGCTCGGCGCCGAGGGCGGCGACCTCGCCCAGCTGTACGTGCTCGCCCACGAGTACGGGCACCACGTGCAGAACCTCCTCGGCGTCTTCGAGGAGTACCCGCGCGACGGTACCGGCGAGGACAGCAACGCCGTGCGCACCGAGCTGCAGGCCGACTGCTTCGCGGGCGCCTGGACCGCCGCCGCTCCCGATCAGACGGATGCCGAGGGTCGGCCGTTCCTCCTCGAACCCACGCAGGCGCAGATCGACGATGCGCTGAACGCCGCCGCCGCCGTCGGCGACGACCACATCCAGCAGCAGTCCGGGCAGGTGAATCCCGAGAGCTGGACGCACGGATCGAGCGAGCAGCGACAGCGGTGGTTCATGGCCGGGTACGAGGGCGGCCGCACCGCGTGCGACACGTTCGCGGTCCCGGCGGGGGAGCTCTGAGGGCCGCCGGAGGCCCCGACTGCTAGACTGGGCGGGTTGCGGCATCCTTCCCTGGTGCCCCTCGCGTCGTAGAACGCATCATCCGCTGCCGATCCATCGATCGTCGCCGGCGACTCCTTCTCACGGCGAACCCGTCTGCGCACTCGCACCCGGGACACCGATCCGGGCGATCACGCCCGAGTTAGCTCTCTCATGACTGAACCCACGTTCGGCACGCTCGGCGTGCCCGCTCCCCTCATCGCCGCGCTCGCCGCGGAGGGCAAGACCAGCCCCTTCCCGATCCAGGTCGACACCCTGCCCGACACGCTCGCCGGGCGCGACGTGCTCGGCCGCGGCCGCACCGGCTCGGGCAAGACGCTCGCGTTCTCGATCCCGATGGTCGCGCGCCTCGGCCAGGGTCTCGCCGGCGGCACCCGCCGCCGCGGTCGCATCCTCGGTCTCGTCCTCGCTCCGACGCGTGAGCTCGCGACCCAGATCGACCGCACCCTCGCGCCGCTCGCCGCGGCCTACGGCATGAAGACCGCCACGGTCTTCGGCGGCGTGAACCAGAACCGCCAGGTCGCGGCCATCCGCGCCGGCGCCGACATCGTCGTGGCCTGCCCCGGCCGCCTCGAGGACCTCATGCAGCAGAAGCTCGTGAGCCTGGATGCGGTCGAGATCACCGTCATCGACGAGGCCGACCACATGGCCGACCTCGGCTTCCTGCCGGGTGTCACCCGCATTCTGAACGCGACCCCGCAGGGGGCGCAGCGCATGCTGTTCAGCGCGACGCTGGACAACGGCGTCGACAAGCTCGTGAACCGCTTCCTGCAGAACGAGGTGCTGCACTCCGTCGACGAAGCGCACTCGCCCGTCGCCGCGATGACCCACCACGTCTTCCACGTGCCCGGCTCCGACGAGAAGAAGGAGCTCGTGCGCTTCCTCGCCTCGGGCACGGGCCGCCGCATCCTGTTCCTGCGCACCAAGCACGCCGCGAAGAAGCTCGCCAAGCAGCTGACGTCGCAGGGGATCCCCTCGGTCGACCTGCACGGCAACCTCTCGCAGCCGCAGCGCGACCGCAACCTCGCCGCCTTCTCGGCCGGCACCGCCCGCGTGCTCGTCGCGACCGACGTCGCCGCCCGCGGTGTGCACGTCGACAACGTCGAGCTCGTCGTCCACGTCGACCCGCCCATGGAGCACAAGGCGTACCTGCACCGCTCGGGTCGCACCGCGCGCGCCGGCGCCGAGGGCGCCGTCGTCACGATCGTCCTCCCCGAGCAGCGTCGCGACGTCGACCAGCTGCTGCGCAAGGCGTCGATCTCGGTCACGCCCGAGACCGTGACCGCGGCATCCGCGTCGGTCGTCGAGCTCGTCGGCGAGGTCGCCCCCCACGTCACGCCGGCCCCCGAGCAGCCGCAGGTCCGCGGTGGTGGGCAGAGCCAGGGCGCCAACGCGCAGCGCAAGCGCGCCGCCCGCGAGGGCCAGGGCGACCGCGGTCGCCAGGGCCAGG
>NZ_JAMXSA010000090.1:0-5095 GCF_024124465.1 Microbacterium sp. CnD16-F | reverse complement strand
CTCGGGCCAGTTCCGCCGGGTAAGCGGGATGGTCGAGCAGGGTCAAGATGATCCGGGATCGAGTGGGGTCGGCCAGTGCACGACCCAGGCGGTTCATCACGTCGAGACGCGAAGCAATAGTCAGCATAAACTGAACTATACAGCGCGCACTGAACACTCGTTCACAGGCGTCAGCCTAGATCGCATGCCCGTAAGGGGAACCTTCACCGTACGTCGAGAGAGCTTCCTCCTCGACGACTCCTTACGAGGGATCGCCATGAACGCAAGACCCGTACGGTGACATGGGCGGTGAGGGGAGGGCAACTGCAACAATGGGGACATGCATGTCGGCTACGCGCGCGTCTCGACTCTCGAGCAAGACCTCTCCGGCCAACGGGAAGCACTCGAGCGCCTCGGAGTCGAGAACAAGAACATCTACTTCGACCACGGCCTAACGGGAACGACCCGCGCCCGGCCCGGGCTGCGTGAGGCACTGGCCGCGACCCGGGATGGGGACACCCTGGTGGTGACCAAGCTCGACCGGCTGGCCCGCTCGCTCCCGGACGCGAGGGACATCGCCGACGAGCTCACCATCAAGGGAGTGGCGCTCAGTCTCGGAGGCAGCGTCTACGACCCCAACGACGCCGTCGGCCGGTTGCTGTTCAACGTGCTCGGCATGGTGGCCGAGTTCGAGGCGGACCTCATCCGCCTGCGCACCCGCGAGGGCATGGCCATCGCCAGATCCAAGGGCAAGCTCAAGGGCAAGAAGCCCAAGCTCTCGCCCTCTCAGCGCAAGCATCTGTTGACGTTGCACGCGGCTGGCGAGCACACCCAGGCCGAGCTCGCCGAGCTGTTCAACGTCTCCCGCACCACCATCTACCGCGAGCTGCGCCGCACCACGGCGGACACCTGACCGCGCCTGCACCGCCACTGAGCGATCACAGAAGCCCGCCACCAAGCCATCACATCCACACGCTTGCTGACGACTCAGGCAGAATCACGTGCCTCACCGACGATGTCGACCGTCCCATATAGCGTGTTCGTAAGGAATCCCTCTGACGGTTCCCTATATGAGACGAGGAGGGTCAGATGATCGTTCAGCGGTAGTTGACGAACTGGAGGTCGACGTCGAGGTCGGCCGCCTTCAGCATCCGCTGCACTTCCTGCAGGTCGTCGCGGGACTTCGACTGCACTCGCAGCTCGTCGCCCTGGATCTGCGCCTTCACCGACTTGGGGCCCTCGTCGCGGATCATCTTGCTGATCTTCTTCGCGTCCTCGGAGGAGATGCCCTCCTTGAGCGTCGAGACGATGCGGAACTCCTTGCCTGAGGGCTGGGGCTCGCCGGAGTCGAGGCTCTTCAGCGAGATGCCGCGCTTGATCAGCTTCGACTGGAAGACGTCGAGCACCGCCTTGGCGCGCTCGTCGCTGTTCGCCTTGATGAGGATCGACTCGCCGCTCCATTCGATCGAGGCGCCGGTGCCCTTGAAGTCGTAGCGCTGCTCGACCTCCTTGCGTGCCTGGTTGAGCGCGTTGTCCGCCTCCTGGCGATCGATCTTGCTGACGATGTCGAATGAGCTGTCGCTGGCCATGCGTTCGAGGGTACCGCCGCCGGATCGTTGCGCGCCCGTGACCCGGGCGGGATAGCGTCAGGGTATGGATCGTCGGGGGAAGATCATGCTCGGTATCGCCGTGGGGTCGGTGGTGGGCCTGCTGGCTCTCGCCGCGCCCGCTGTCATCGGGATGATCCCGACCGACGAGGTGGTCGCCGAGGCGCCGCCCACGACGGCGGCACCGCCGCGGACGGCGACACCCACGCCCACGCCCGTGCCGACGAGGCTCGCGCCCCTTCCCACGCCCGTCGAGACGACTCCGGCGCCGGAGAGCAAGTGCCTGGGCGTTCCGGCGGGCACGGACCGCGGCGACATCTCGCCCGGAGCGACCGGCGTGGTCGAGCGCTCCAATGGGAAGGGCCTCGCGACGGTCTACCGGGTGGTCTCGGGCGACTCGTACTGGGCGATCGTCGAGCGCTTCTGCCTCGCCAGCGCGGACTTCAACAGCGCGAACAACTTCGGCGGTGCCGGCGACATCTACGCCGGCGACTACCTCGCCGTCCTCGCCGAGGGGCAGCCCGAGGCCCTGGCACTCAACGAGGCGGCCAAGGGCGGCTACCGCACGCATCAGGACTGCGACGCGATCGCGCGCATCTCCCTCGCAGAGCCCAACGCGGAAGGGCGGATCCCGGTCAGCATGTCGGGCACGGTCGTCGACACCGGGAAGGGCGAGTACGCCGAGGGCCCGGTCGAGAAGGTCGACGGCAAGCCCACCTTCTACACCGTGCAGCCGGGGGACACCTACCGCGGCATCGGCGACCGCTTCTGCGTCGACGCGATCACCGTGCAGGCGCTCAACGAGGCGGGCGGACCGGAGCGCGTCCTGCAGCCCGGCGACCGCGTGCAGTTGCGGCCGACGAGCCGCACGATCGCGGCGCAGGGCTGACTTTCCGCGCGTCGCCGCATCCGTCGTCGCGTCCAGCCGTAGCCTGACGGGGTGACCACGCCCGCCGTCCCGCTCCTCGCCCAGCGCGCGTGGGGCATCGGCGCCGTCGTGCTCGTCGTGCTCTCGGTGCTGCCGACCCTGTTCGTCCTGCTGCTCGCCGCGACCGTCGACGAGCAGTACGGCTGGCTCCTGATCCCGGCCTTCGCCCTCCTCGTCGGCGGCGGGTCGGTCGCCATGCTCACCGGCATCGTCGGTCTCGTCTTCGCTGGCATCCGCCGCCGCGGGTTCCTGTGGCCCGCGATCGGCACGGCAGCGGGGATCGGTCTCGTCGGCACCGCCTCGCTCATCCTGAACCTCGGCGCCTGACGTCGGCGGAGCCGCGGCATCCGCCCCTTCGTACAATGGGCTGATGCGGCCGCTGACAGAGGACCAGTTGCGCGACGTGCTGGTGAATGCGACGAAGGACGAGCGGGAACGCCTCGAGCCGCCCCACGACTTCCCGCTGCTCGAGTGGGATCACCTCGACTTCCTCGCGTGGCGCGATCCCACGACTCGCAGCCGCGGCTACGTCGTCGCCGAGATCGACGGGCACCCGACCGGCATCGTGCTGCGCGCCGCGAACGGTGCGACGCAAGGTCGCTCCGCCATGTGCAACATCTGCCACACGATGCAGCCGGGCAATCAGGTCACGATGTTCACCGCTCGACGGACCGGGGATGCCGGTGACCGCGGCGACAGCGTCGGCACCTACGTGTGCGCGGACCTGACCTGCCACGACAACGTCCGCATCGCGGGGCCGCTGGCTCCGAGCGAGATCCGGGCGAGCGTGGATCGCCGCATCGACGGCACCCGCCACCGCCTCGAATCCTTCGTCGAGCGCGTCGCGTCGGCCGCCTGACGCCGCGGTTTTCGTCACGCCCGCGGGGAGGGTAGAGTAGGGGATCGCGCCTCCGGTCGACTGCACAAGCCGGGCGGGTGCGCACCTGGCGAGTTACCCAAGCGGCCAAAGGGATCTGACTGTAAATCAGACTGCATTGCATTCGGGGGTTCGAATCCCTCACTCGCCACCACGAAGGGCTGCGGAGATCTCCGCAGCCCTTTCCCGTTCCCGCGGGGGATGCCGCGCGATAGCCTGCGGGCAGGATCACCACGCACCGGTCGATCCGCGCCGCCGCCGCCGCGACAGCCGCCGCTCTCGCCGTCGCGTTCGCGGGATGCGCGCCGCTCGCGGAACGCTCGATCGCCGTCGGCCCCCGACCAGGTCGCCGCCATCGAGTTCTTCGAGTACCCCTCGACCGACGTGCCCGACACCGTCGGATGAGTTCGACGGCGCGCAGACCCAGTCCAGTCGGCTGATCCTCACCGACGGCCGCGAGATCGAGATCACGACGATCTGGGTCGGCCCGCACGACAACGTCGTCCTGTGGCCCGACGCCACCGTGTGGCGCACCGAGTGGGGGTCGCCCCGCGTGGTGGAGGCGTACGCCGACGTCGCGCAGATCCACCAGGAGAGCGCCGACGAGCTGCCGGTGGTCGTCCTCCCCGGGTGATGTCCTCCACACCCCGGTGACGCGCCGCCACCCCTGTGGACATCCGAGCTGCTCATCGGCCGGTCTGACAGGATGGGGGCGAGCGCGGGGGAGGCCTCCGCCGAAGGGATGTCGAGGATGAGCGAACCGATCACCGCCCCCCGTTCGAACAAGATCTTCCGCGCAGCGATCTGGGTCGCGATCGGCGCCCTGATCGCCGCGGCGATCGTCTGCGTCGTGTGGGTGCTCCTCGGGGACTCGAACGGCATCGTCGGGCGAGCGTTCCTGACGATCCTGCTGCTCGCGGCCTTCGCCGGGATCTCGATCCTCGAGGCATCCCTCGCCAGCCGTCGCCCCGCGTGGTTCGCTCTCGCGAGCATCGTGTCGTGGGTCGTCGCGCTCATCATCGGCGCGTTCATGATCTGGATGCCGGAGGCCGCCGGCGACTACGGCGTCGGCGCCGAGCGCTTCTTCAAGTTCCTGCTGATCCTGCTGATCCTGCAGGGCGCGCTGCTGCACGTCCGCCTCTACGCGAAGGCCTTCGCCCGTTACCAGACCACCTTCACGAGCATCGTCACCTACGTGACGATGGGCCTCGTCGTGATCCTCGCGATCATGCTGATCATCCCACTGATGCTCGAGGAGTTCATCGAGTTCCGCGAGATCTACTGGCGTGTGCTCGTGTCGGTCGCGATCCTCGCCGCCGTGGGCACGGCGCTCGTCCCGCTCGTGAACGCCCTCTTCGCCCCGAAGAAGGAGCGTCCGCAGGTCGCGGCGCCCTACGGCGCGCAGGCGTACGCCGGGTCGGGTCAGCCCGATGGTGGTGCGTACACGGCGTCGGCCACGGCGCCCGCGCAGGCGTGGCCCACGTACGCCGACGGTCGGACGCCCCTGCCGGTCATGCCCGACGGCAGCCCCGACTGGAACGCGTACTACACCGGCTGGCCCACCTACCCGCAGCAGCCCTACGGCGCCACGACGCCCGACGGAGCGTCGGCTCCCGAGGCGGCTCCTGCGGCCCCGGCAGCTCCCGCTGCTCCGCCGGCGCCCGCATCCGCGCCGGACGCGCCCGCTGCTCC
The DNA here is from genome assembly GCF_024124465.1 of Microbacterium sp. CnD16-F. Taxonomy (NCBI): domain Bacteria; kingdom Bacillati; phylum Actinomycetota; class Actinomycetes; order Micrococcales; family Microbacteriaceae; genus Microbacterium; species Microbacterium sp. CnD16-F. Next base: position 12 of record NZ_JAMXSA010000090.1, on the reverse strand, counting down.
GGATGCTCCCTC